>DATNRE010000334.1:0-8468 GCA_036703685.1 Candidatus Obscuribacterales bacterium | reverse complement strand
TGCGAATACTGGCGGTTACCCGAGTATCAAGAGGAAATGACCATTGAACAATGGAAAGATGCCCTTCTCAGTCTCAAAGACTATATCGGCTCCTACCATATTGAATTTTCAGGGGGTGAACCCTTTATCAAACAAGGATTTATTGAGCTTTTAGAATTCTGTGACCGGGAGAATCTCAAATGGGGAGTAACAACGAATGCTTATTGTTTAACAGAATCTGTTGTTAAACGAGTGGTGGCTGCCCATCCTTTTAATATCAATATTTCAATTGATGCCCACATTGCTGAAATCCATGATTATGTGCGCGGAGTTTCTGGAGCTTTAGAAAAAGTTAAAAAACATTTGCAATTTTTACTAGAAGAACGCAATGCCCAAGGTCAAGATTTTCCGGTGATGATTAAACCAACAGTTCATGCTCAGAATTTGCATATTATTCCCCAAATGGCGGAATGGGTAAAACAATTAGGAGCAACGGCGGTTAATTTTCAACCCATTGATCGTTGGACACCTGAAACCTATAATGAACTCTGGATTTCTGAAGATCGCATGGACGAATTAGAAACCGTTGTTGAAACTTTAATTGAACAAAAACGCCAGGGTTTACCGATTATGAATAGTGAATCTCTGCTGCGAATGTGGCCGGCTCATTTTCGCGAAGAACAAGCTCCTGCAAGTGTAGGTTCCTGTCGTGTGGGGTTACGCAACTATTTTATTCGCCCCAATGGGGATGTGGAAGTGTGTTGGTTTTATCCTCCCATTGGTAATGTTAAAACTGAAAGTGCGCGGGAAATTTGGGAAGGAGATAAAGCTCAAGAACGACGTCAACAAACGACGAATTGTGATCGCCTTTGTCTCTATACCTGCTTATCTCAAAAAACCTTTACTGATAAAGTTAAAATGGGGTTAACTTTATTAACTCATCATCAAAATTAGTTAACTGGAGAGTCTTTAATTTCTGCTATAGTTAACCTTGGCCAACTATAGCAGATTGGTTTTTAGCTTTGATCTTTAAAGCGTTACTCCTTCTAAATCTGCTTCGGTTAATTCATACAAAGACTTTAATTTTTCTAAGGTTTCTGCATCGGTTTCCCAAAATCCGCGGCCATGGGCTTCTAACATTCGACCGACAATATTACGAAAGGCTTCGGGGTTGGCTTGTCTTAATTGGGCTGCCATTTTTTCATCTAAAGCATAGGTTTGAGAGGCTTGATCATAAACCCAATTTTCTTGAAAATTTGTTGTGCCTCCCCAACCCATTAAGGCGGTCATCCGTTGAGAAATTTCATAGGCTCCACCACTGCCTTGATTCACCATAGCTTCTGCCCATTTTGGGTTTAATAATTTAGTTCGATATTCAATTCTTAATAGGTCTTCTAAGGGTCTAGGAGTGGTATCTTTAGAAAAACTTTCGACAAAACTGGCCTTCACTTTTTGACCTTTTTGTATTTCCGCCGCCCGTTTTAATCCGCCCGTATTGGCATAATATTCTTGAATATCGGTTAATCCATATTCTACGGAATCAATTTCTTGAACAATATTATCCATTGTGTTTAATAATTGTGTCATCACTTCGGGTCTAGCTTTTCCTTGATCTTTTCGTCCATAACTAAATACATTGCGTCCTTTCCAAGTATCGGCTAATTCGTCCCCTGATTCCCAATTCCCATCTACAATTTGATCATTAACTAATGATCCAAAGTCCCCGGAAGGGTTAGAAAATAAACGGGCAGATGGGTTTTCTACTCCTTGCGATCGCAATTTTAAAGCGTGTTTTCTAATAAAGTTTTGCTCCTCGGATTCTGCCGCATCAGCCGCCCGCACAAATAAATCATCTAATAATTCGATAATATTAGCAAAACTATCTCTAAAAATTCCCGATAAATTCGCTAAAATATCAATCCGAGGATGTCCGACTTGTTCTAAAGGTTGTAATTCATAACGCACAATTCGCCCGGTTCCTTCTTTAATAGGTTCAGCCCCCACTAATTCTAAGATAATTCCTAATGACTCCCCCCGGGTTTTAATTGCATCTAATCCCCATAACATCACCGCAACGGTTTCTGGATAATTCCCGGTTTCTGCTAACTGTTGATTAATGATTTTTTGAGCAATTTCTCGTCCTCTTAAATAGGCCGCCGCCGAGGGCATTCGATAGGGATCTAAGGCATGAATATTACGCCCGGTGGGTAACACTCCTGGCCCATCTCGCAGTAAATCCCCGCCGGGGGCTGGAGGAATATATTCCCCATTTAATCCTTTTAATAAATTCGTTAATTCATCGGAGGTTTGTAATAATAAGTCTCGAATTTGAGTCTCAGTTTCCGAGGTTAACTGATTCATAGATTCAGTAGAATAAGCATTCAAATAGGTGGTTAATTCTTCCTCCGTTGGATTCTCTCCCAAGGTATGTAACCCCGAGGAGAATAAACGCTGTTCTAGGACTTGTAAATAATCATAGATTTTGATAAAATAGTTATGGAGAACTTCCACACTAAATAATCGAGCGTTTTCGGTTGTAAAGGCAATGCCTAATTTTTTTCCCTCGTCAAAAGCACAATCTACCTCTAAACCCATAGCCACAATTTGCTGACTAATTGATTCTTGCAGGGTAGAATTTTTCTGCGGATCTTCTCGATATTCGGCAATTAACTCCCGTAGCGATACCAATTGTTTATAAAGTCCCGCTCGACCGTATGGCGGAACATTATAGGAAATTAACACTCCATAACCTCGACGTTTTGCTAACATTGATTCCGAGGGGTTATTAGCGGCATAAAGATATAAATTCGGCATATTTCCTAATAAAATATCTGACCAAGAATAGCCCGTATTTCCTAATGGTGATCCGGGCAACCATTCCACCGTACCGTGCATCCCAAAATGCACAATTGCATCGGCTTGAAATTCTTTTTGTAACCATTGATAAAACGCCACATATTGGGGATGGGGGGTTAAATCTCGTTCAAACATTAATCGCATCGGGTCACCAGATAACCCTAAAGGCGGTTGCACTCCTATCCAAATATTGCCTAATTGAATTCCGCCAATATGATAATCCTCTCCCAAGGTTTTAATCCCGGTTTCCGTTAAGGATTTCCATTGTTTTTGAATTCGACTCCGTTGTAAATAGCCTAACCATTTTTCTAATTGATTGACATTCACTTGATTGGAAATAACATAATTTTCTGCAAAACTAAAGTTTTGTTGAACTTCCAATTTCTCATCAGCTATTTTAACTTTTTGAATTAAGGCTTCCCCCGTTTCTGGTAACTCTCCAACCGTATATCCTTGGGCTTTTAATGCTTGCAAAACCTTTAAAACACTCTGGGGAACATTTAATAAGGCGGCGGTTCCTGTAGCCCCATATCCCGGG
Source organism: Candidatus Obscuribacterales bacterium (assembly GCA_036703685.1). Taxonomy (GTDB): domain Bacteria; phylum Cyanobacteriota; class Cyanobacteriia; order Cyanobacteriales; family Microcoleaceae; genus Planktothrix. The sequence continues at coordinate 5,095 of DATNRE010000334.1, read as the reverse complement.
GGAAATCCATATAAAATAATCGCTATTTTTCGCTGTTCTGGCGGTGTTTGTCGCAATTGAATCCAACTTTTGACCCGTCCAGTTAAACGTTTAACTCGTTCAGGAATTAAATAGATATCTTCCCCCACTAACCCCCCTAAAGGTACGGTATCAATAGCGCCATCAAGTTCCGGTAAAGCATATAAAACCACACTTTGTAAACCCCCAATGCCTTGACGAGTCCAAGATAATAAATCCTGAATTAATAAAGGTGCAGCGATAAAATAGGGAACGTTTTTAAGCGTTAAAATTTGTTTGGCAATTTCTACCTGTCTTCCGGCTTCCATTGATCCGGCTGGCCCTCCAACTAATGGGAACCCAATGGTAGAAACAATAGCATCAACGGTTACGGCTTCTTTTGATAATGATAAGGTTTCTGTTTTTCCCTGTTCTTGATAATTTAATTCATCCGTTGTTGTCATCCAGTCTCTAACCGCAACATGACCTTCAACACCATTAATAAAAATTGGTAATGGGATTAAATTTTCCTGTTGAAAATAACGAATTAATTGGGGAATATAAGTTTGTTTAGTAATTACGTGCTTACGATAAAGTAATATTCCGACAACGGGATCATTAGTAGTTTTCGGATATTGGGTTTTATACCATTCTAAATAGGCTTTTGGTGATTCAAAATAACCGTTATAGTCTGGGTGTAATAATCCCATATTAGGGGTTTCTATCGGAGGGGGAATTTCGCCAACGGTTAACCCTAAATAATTAGTTGCAATTGTCCAGAACATTGCCGATACATTTTCTGTGCCTCCCGCATTCCAATAGCCATAAATAATTAACCAGTTACGCAGGTCTTGAACTTTTTTAACCGGAACAAATTTTAATAATTTCGGGCCTGTTTTCAAGAAACTAATATAACCCGCGAGTTTATCTTCTTCTTTCCCACTAGAAAATTTACTCAGAATAAACTGTACGGGTTTAGGCATTCCTTTGGGTTTATCTCCAATTTTAAATGCTCCAATTTGGGTTAAACTCATTAATTCTAAAGCGGATTCAAAAACTAAACGAATGGGAATATTTTGTACCCGTTCTCGTAACCATAATACTTGGTCATAATCAAATACTAAACTAGCAAAAAATACATCGGCATTTTCTAAGGCGGTGGCAAGGGTATCCGGTTGATTTGAAATTGCGCGATCGCTAAATATATAAATCTCTAATTCTGGACAGCGATCGCTGGCTAACTTGGCTGCTGTACGATATAACTCAGCATTAAAAGACTCAAACCCAGCTATTAAAACAATCTTTTTCATAAACTTGGTTTTTAAAATATTCGTTTTCATCTATTATTGATGATTATAGCAATTTTAAATTAAAATTAAATGACAGAATATCAGACTCCAAATTCTATTTTAATTGCGGGGGTGGATGAGGTGGGGCGGGGGGCTTTATTTGGCCCTGTGGTGGCGGCGGCGGTGATTTTATCTGAGGATGGTATGGCTAAATTAACGAGTGCTGGAGTTAAGGATAGTAAAAAATTAACCCCTAGGGTTCGTTCTCAGTTAGCCACTGAAATTAAAGCGATCGCCATTGATTGTAAAATCGGTTGGGCTTCCGTTAAAGAAATTGACCGCTTTAATATTTTACAAGCGACATTATTAGCGATGAAACGGGCAATTCTTAGGTTAAATCCTCAACCTGAACTGTGTTTAATTGACGGAAATCAAAAGATTCCACAATTATTAATTCCGCAACAAACTATCATTAAAGGAGATAGTACATCGATTGTAATTGCCGCCGCTAGTATTGTGGCAAAAGTTTGGCGAGATGAATTAATTATCCGTTTATCTAAAAAATATCCTGAATATGATTTAAAGCAAAATAAAGGTTACGGAACCGCAAAACACCGTCAAGCAATCCAAGAGTATGGTATTACTTGCCAACATCGTCAATCATTTGGGTGTTGTCAATTATCCTTACCTTTATAAAATTAGGAACAATTTTCAGCTAACCAATTTAACAAATCTGAATCCGTTTCAAAATCTAATAATGCTTCTCCTAGTTCTTCAACTAATTCAATCGGAAGACTGCGGATTTGTTCTTGAATTTCAGGGTTAATTGTTCCTAAACGACGATTTAGCAAACGCAAAATAAACGTTATTTCCCGTTGCAAACCCTGTTCAATTCCTCGTTCAATTCCGCGTTCAATTCCCTGTTCAATTCCCCGTTCAATCCCCTGTTCAATTCCCCGTTCAATCCCCTGTTCCATCCAAGTTGTAACAATTTCCATAAATCTTTCCTCCTGAATTAGTCCTAAGCGATTCAGTTCTTCAGTAAAAACGACTTCTTCACTGGAATTTAAGCGCAAATAGGAGTCAATAAACCCGGATATTAATTGATTTCTAGCTGGATCTAATCGCAACGTTACTAACAGACGCAAACACTCTGCTTTAACTTGGGGTCGATCCTGGGGTTCTATTCTCATTTTAGCCATTAATGCAGCCGCCACCGGATTTTGCTGACGTAAAAAATCCCGCCAGTTTAAACGATTCAGTTGGATGGCTGCATAGCTAAATTCTAATACCTTTTGGTCTGGAAATTCAACTTGATAGTTGTTGGGTTCCAGACGTTGGGGGGTATCAAAATAAAAGAGTGCGATCGGATAAACCGGAAGGGCATATTTTTCATCTAGTCTAGCAAAATAATGGAACATCCGCCGGGCAAAATCCGCTTGAGTGTAGGATTGAGTCTCGGTATGGATGAGGAAAAAGCTTTCCTGTTCTCGAAACCTGACTTTTGCTAATAGATCGACCTCTCGACGATTGCCCGAGGTAATATCAATAAATACCTCCTGGGGTAAAAAAGTAATAGAGGATTGATCAATATGGGGAATTAGATCGGGAAAAAATAATTCTAAAAACTCCCAAAAAAACGTCGAAATTAACTCTTTAAATAATCGATCATGTTCAATAACCCGTTCTGTATTTTCCGTCATTTTAATTCCAATTTAACCCCTAACATTCAGCATTGGACACCTGAATAATAGATTGCGCTTGAGGAACTAAACCCCCTAACTGTTCAGCAGACCAATGGGCATAATCCGATAATAAATTATGGACTAATCGATGTCTAACGGTCATTAACACACTTTTTAATAATCCGTTTCCAGTTGTTTCTAAAATCGGTTGGGGCGTTAACCATAAAGGCGGGGGAAGTTCGACTTTAACTTGTAAATCCGCTTGACCTTTTAAATGGGTAATTCCTTGCAATTCAACCGGATATAATTTTCCAATTAAGTTTAAGGAAAACCGTTGATTAATATATTCAATTCCGCGAATTTCACACCCGACGGATTTTAAATTGAGAGTACCATCGGACTGCATCCACAGTTTCAAGTCTACCGTGGGTTGTAAACTGAACATCATGAACTGCAAAGGACGCATTTTTAGGCGATAAATATCCTCTGTTAAGGCATCTAAACGGGTCGGATCAACTAACGCCTTGACTAAGCGTTTCGGTTGACGGAGATAATGGTGAATTAAAGTAGGCTCGGGTATGGCCATTTGAACGGTTTGGGAGGCTTGAAAGTGGGTATACATGGAAAATTATAAAAATTTACTAATTTCAACCTATCTTAATAAAATTTAAGAATTTTTCAACCTATTTTCATCAATCAAGAGTCAGGATCAAGAATAATGACCTGTACTCCCTGAAAAATAGGTAGTCGTTCGATCATAAGGGTAACGTTGATGAGAATAATATAAATAATTGTAACGTCCCTTGCTATCCATTTATTCTTTACGGAACTAAAATTATGACTGTTTCCATTGCCCATCTTGGCCCATCGGGGACTTATGCAGAAGCCGCTGCCTTGGCCTATGCTCAATATCTCACTCGAAAAACCGGGGAAGAAACCATGTTATGCCCCTGTTCAAGTATTAGTCAAACTTTATGGACAGTGGCGAAAGGAGATGCCAATATTGGGGTAGTTCCTGTTGAAAATTCCATTGAGGGTAGTGTTACTATGACCCTGGATACATTGTGGCAAATTGGCAGTCTGCAAATTCAACAGGCCTTAATTCTTCCGATCGCCCATGCGTTAATTTCTCAAGCGGAAAATTTTGCGAATATTCAAGTAGTTTATTCCCATCCCCAAGCCCTGGCTCAGTGTCAAGGATGGTTAGAAAAACATCTTTCTGATGTGCCATTAATTGCTAAAAATTCAACCACAGAAGCCTTACAATTCGTCAGAGATGAAACTCATTCAGCCGCGATCGCATCTTTAAGAGCAGCAGAATTATATCAATTACCTGTTCTTGCCCATCCTATTAATGATTATCCCGATAATTGTACCCGATTTTGGGTAGTTAGTCTACAACCTTCAGGATCGGGAAAATATACATCTTTAGGCTTTAGTGTTCCGGCAAATGTTCCGGGTGCATTGGCAAAACCTTTGGCAATTTTTGCCGATAGAGGGATTAATTTAAGTCGAATTGAATCCCGTCCTAGTAAGCGATCCCTCGGAGATTATCTATTTTTTATGGATTTAGAAGCGGATAGTCATGAACCCTCGGTACAATTAGCTCTAGCTGAATTAAAAACTTTTACTGAAACCCTCAAAGTTTTTGGCAGTTACACCCTATTAAATATTGATTAATTTTAATTCGGAAAATTGATCATCAGGCTTGTAGGATGGGTAAGAAAAACTCCGGCTTTTTACCCATTCTGCTAATTTTTAAAGATTCTATGGATATTTTTTTTGGCAGTATTCCCAGTATTCCTGATTTGACCCATCCCCATGAATTAATAGAATTGGGGTCAATACTAATTAAAACCCTGACTCAATTGGCTATTCTTTTAATCGCCATTGGTGTGATATTATCCCTAATTAATTGGTCAGTGAAAAAAACAGGGGATTCTATTTCTATTCCTACGATTAAAACCGCCTTAGAACAATATCTGAAAGGGGTACAAACCTTACCCCATTTAATTCTAATTGTTCTAATAATTACCAGTGGATTTTTTTTCTGTTCTACCTTAGCTAATCGCTATCATAATTGGGAACAACAACGCATTACTCAAATTGCCACCACCGTCGCGG
>DATNRE010000333.1:0-2075 GCA_036703685.1 Candidatus Obscuribacterales bacterium | reverse complement strand
CTTGACTACAATCAATCAGCAATTCTTCATAAATCTTTTCTCCCGGCCTTAACCCTGTGATTTCGATTTCAATATCATCATAAGGTTTTAAACCACTCAGTTCTATCATATGGACGGCAAGATCGTAGATTCGGACGGGTTCTCCCATCTCTAACAGAAAAACCTCTCCTCCTTGACTCATGGCTCCCGCTTGGATGACTAGAGAAGCCGCTTCGGGAATAGACATAAAGTAACGGGTAATGTCTGGGTGAGTTAGCGTAATCGTTTTCCCGTCTGTAATTTGTTTCTGAAAGCGAGGCACAACAGAACCGCTACTGTTGAGAACGTTACCAAATCTTACCATGGTCAGACAGGTTCCGGTTTCAGGTTGGTTAGCTAGAGCTTGCAACACCAATTCAGCTGTTCGTTTCGTTGCCCCCATAACATTGGTCGGACGTACTGCTTTGTCGGTTGAAATCAAAACAAACTTCTTCACGTCGCAGCTAATAGCACAAGTGACAACATTTAAAGTACCAAGGATATTATTAAGAACTCCTTGTGCTGGATTCGCTTCGACCATCGGGACGTGCTTATAAGCTGCCGCATGATAAATGGTATCAATCTGATGATGGGTCAGTATCCAGTGAAAATGGGCTTCGTTGAGAACAGAACCCAAACAAGCAATACGAGGAACATGAGGATAACTTTCTGCTAAATCCAAATCAACTGTATATAAGGCAAATTCATTCAATTCATATAACACCAAACACTTTGGACTATGTTGAACAATCTGACGACATAACTCCGAACCAATAGAACCTCCCGCCCCTGTGACTAAAACGGATTTTCCGGTAATATCTTGTTGGAGTAATTCCAGGCGTGGCTTGACCTGTTCTCGGCCCAACAAATCGCTGATATTAATGGGGCGAACCGTATTGACCGAAATATTACTTGAGATAATTTCGCTGATACTCGGAATAGTATGAATGGGGACTTTTAGAAGCTGTAACTGCTTGAAAATAGTTCGTCTTGTCTGGCTGCTGACTTCAGGTAAAGCTAAGAGAATCAGATCGAAAGATTTTTTGAGTTGAAGGGCAGATAACTTATCGGGGGGGTAGACGGGTAGCCCGTAAATCAACATATGATGCATAGACGGATTATCATCGCTGAAACCAATTAACTTGTACTCCGGGTTATCTTCTAAGGATTGCGCCAACTGCAAACCCGCTTCTCCAACACCATAAATAATCACACGCTGCTGATGATTTTTATGTTTGCTCCAAGCGTACAAAGATCGTACAATTTTACGAATAAAAAGCCGCCAACTTGCAAGCAGAACAAGAGTCAAGACCGCATCAATCAACAAAACCGAGCGGGGAAGCTGTCTTGAACCTAGAAAGTACATCAGAATAATCAGTGTTGAAGAGCTACACACAACAGCTTGTAACACAGTAAACAAAAATTGCGCTCCCGTTCCAGTTAGTATTGATTGATACAATTTGAAGCATTTAAAGAACAGAAGTTTAATCCCAATCAGCAGTATAATTGCTCCAGCATATTGCTCGTATTGGGAAATCTGAAATTGCTCAAAGCGTAACATTAAGGAAAGGTAAATGGCAATAACCACCAGCAACCCGTCACAAATCATTAAAACCCAAGATTTTTGATTTCTAGAAAAGGTAGAGTATACCAGTCTAAAACCTGATAGAAAGTTTCTGATAACCAACGATTCTAAAGTTTTAGTAATCATAATTTCCGTTTACATTTTGAGGGTTCTCTCATTGATTTTAGCATAACCCTTTTTTGTCAGTCTCCGACTAAACTGCTACACAGCTTGATTTAACAAACAGCATTTCCTTTGTTTTTAACCCACATTCCGCAGATGGGGGCCAAATTTTCCACTAATTCTAAAAAATTAATTGGGTTCTTCAGTATCAAGTATGCTAAAGATTTAGTTAAAAGGCGGTTAGGACACAAGACGCAGTACATTCTCAATTGCCTCTCATAAGGAATCAAAGTGAGTTAATTGATGACGGATTCGACTCTTTAACCACGACCAAGAGTTCTCAATCTTGTTAAGATCAGGTGAATAGGGT
>DATNRE010000332.1:0-8418 GCA_036703685.1 Candidatus Obscuribacterales bacterium | reverse complement strand
CCCAGAGCCCGTCAAATTCGCGGGAGTCGTGATACTCGTTTAAGTAGAGCCGATAATTATGAGGATGATACGGTTCGTCGGCGTCCCTCTAGCCGCAAAAGCAGCACCGTTGATTATCCTCCCTCGGCCGAACGTCCCCGCAAACGTCGTCCCAGTCCAGAATCTCGTCCAGAATCTCGCCCAGAATCTCGCCCAGAACCGACCTCGGATTGGGGAGAAGCCCCTAGGGAACGGGAACAAAGACCTCCTAAAAGTCGCTCTAACCGCCCTCCCGCATCGCCTGCGGTAGATAGAGAGGATTGGACAAGTTCTGCTTCTGATGCACCCCGGTCTCGCCGTCGTCCCTCTGCTTCTTCGGAGTATCGCTATTCTGAAGATCGTCGGGTGAAAGATAATTCAACCGATTATGTTGAATACCGACCTGTGGATTATTCTGATGATGAGGTTGATAGTTCTTCCAATTTTGAACGATAAAAACCCTAAAAAATTCATCAAGGGTTTAGGAATTAGGTATTAGGGTTATAGTGTTTCCCTGCCTAGTTCCTAATTTTTTTTAAAATAGGGATCACGGATTTAAAGGGATTTCACGGATTTCACGGAGAACCCAGACGGTGAAGTATTTCCCCCCTGTTCCCTGTTCCCTGTTCCCTGTTCCCTGCTATACTATTCAGAATTTTTAAAGCTGCGCGATCGCACACTCCTTCCTCTCCTAATGCTTGCTTCATCTGTTGATAGTGATTTAATATTTCCTGTCGTTTGGGTTGATTGGTGAGTAATTCTATGGATTCTCGTACAATATTTTCTGGGGTTACTTCTTCCTGTACCAGTTCAGGAACAATGGCTTGCATTTGTACTAAATTAGTAGGGGAGATAAACGGAACTGAAAAGTTTAAGAAACGACGAACCAGCCAAGCGGTTAAATTACTGACCCGATAAACCACAACTTGGGGAACATTTAATAAGGCAATTTCTAAGTTAACGGTTCCTGATTTGGTAATTGCTAAATCTGCGGCGGATATCACGTCTAAAGTTTGATAATTTTCGGAATTTGTGGAAACTAAAACCGCATTTAATTGATAGTTTTTAATAGCGGTTTCTATAACGTTATAATATTCGGGTAAAGATACCGGAATCCAAAATTTAACCCCGGGAATTTTATCTTGAATTTGTTTAGCAGCTTCTAATAATATCGGCATTAAATATTTGATTTCTTGCCATCGGGACGCCGGAAGTAAGGCGATCGCAATTTGATCCGGTTCTATCCCCAATTTTATCCGAGATTCTGCCCGACTAGGAGCCATTTTCATCCGGTCTAATAGGGGATGACCCACCCAAGTCACCTGGGCACCTTTTGATTCAAAATAACGGGCTTCTTCAGGAAAAATCGCTAAAATTTGGTCGGTTAATTTAATAATTTGTTCCGTACTCTTTGAACCCAATGACCAGACCCATTCTTGCGGTGCAATATAATATAAAATCGGCATCTGGGGAAAGTGATTTTTAATAAAATTTCCGATGCCCAGATTCGGCCCCATATAATCAATTAAAATTACAATATCGGGAGGATGACTTTTTAAATATTGTTTGGTTTTTTGCTGAATTAAATAAGTGGGAATAATATAAGGAATAGATTCTAAAAGCCCAACGGAACCAATTCCGGTTGTATTGCCTAATAATAATGCCCCGGCTGCTGCCATTTTTTCCCCGCCTAATGCTATAATTTCTATAGGGATGTTCTGATTTTTGGCTTGTCTGAATAGGGCTTCAATTAACATTGATCCTTGTAAATCACCAGAGACTTCTCCCGTACTTATAAAAATCCGAATTAGGGTTTGATTGGGAAGCATTAGAACTCAATAGTAAATAATTTGGGAACGGATTAGATCGGTTTTATTCCTAACCTAACCCCAGATTATAGCCGTTTATTGAGTCCCTGCTGAATTTTCCTGAAAAGTTGATGATTTCGATGGGCTAAAAACCATACAATCACAATTCACAAACGAAAATTGTAGCTTTTCCTCCGGTCGTTTTGAGACTGTCAAAAAGTGTTCTGGCTCAGGAACGTTTATCATCAAAATCCGGTCTTAGTCAGTATATCCAATTAATAGTCTAACTCAAATAATGACAATTTTATTTATGAAATCCTTATCAAATATAGCAAGACTTTCCTGGGGAATTATAATTTTTAGCGGTTTAAATCCTATGGGAAATACTACCCCAGCTTTTGCGAGTTTACCTCAACAGTTGAATCCTCAATCTTCCGTATTAAAATTAGCCCAACTTCCTCAACAAACCATGGATAAACAACTAGGTGGTTTATATGTTCAGTCTGCAACTCAAAGCCAAGTTTTTCCCCTAAAACAAACCCAAGTTAAGGCTAAAATCTCAGGGAATGTTTCCCAGGTTGAAGTCTCTCAAACCTTTGAAAACCCTTTTAAAGAACCTTTAGAAGCAATTTATGTATTCCCGCTCCCCGATCAAGCTGCCGTTGATCAAATGGTAATTAAAATCGGCGATCGCACCATTAAATCCAGAATTGAAACCCGAGAAGGCGCCAAAGAAATTTATCAACGGGCTAAAGATCAAGGTCGCACTACCGCCTTATTAGAGCAGGAGCGAGATAATATCTTTACCCAATCTCTTGCTAATATTCAACCGGGGGAACAAATATCCGTAACTATTCGCTATATTGATCAATTAAAATTTGAAGGCGGAAACTATGAATTTGTGTTTCCGATGGTAGTGGGCCCCCGTTATATTCCTGGGGAATTAATTAACAAAAATCAACCCAATACTAATCAAGTTCCCGATGCGGATCGGATCACGCCCCCCATTATTGACCAAGAAACAAAATCCCCCCATAAAATTCAAGTTGATCTGGAAATTGATGCTGGGGTGGCGATTGAAAATGTTCGTTCAACATCCCATAAAATTATTACCCAACAGCAGGGAAATCGGATATTTGTTAGTTTAGATCAATCCGATCAAATTCCTAATAAAGATCTGGTTCTAAGATATCAAATTTCAGGAGAAAATACAAGGGCAACGGTATTAACAGAAGCGAATCAACAGGGGGGACATTTTGCCGCCTATTTGTTACCGGCAATTCGTTATAATCCGAATCAAATTATTCCAAAAGATGTTATTTTTCTGATGGATACTTCCGGTTCCCAACAGGGAGATCCGCTTAAAAAATCTCAAGAATTAATGAAACGATTTATTCAAGGATTAAATCCTGAAGATACTTTTAATATTATTGATTTTGCCAATACCACCAATACCTTATCAGAAACTCCCCTAGAAAATACCCCCGCTAATCGACAAAAAGCGATTAATTATATTAATCAATTAGAAGCTAATGGCGGGACGGAATTATTAAATGGAATCCAGGCGGTTATGAGGTTTCCCTCTCCCTCCCAGGGTCGCCTACGCAGTCTGGTTTTATTAACAGATGGATATATTGGAAATGATCAGGAAGTAATTGCAGAAGTTCAAAATAAACTTAAACCCGGGAATCGATTTTATGCCTTTGGGGTGGGAAGTTCTGTTAATCGATTTTTACTTAATCGTTTGGGAGAAATTGGCCGGGGAACCACCCAAATTGTGCGTCAAGATGAACCCACAGAAGCTGTCGTAGAAAACTTTTTTAAACAGATTAATAACCCTATTCTAACCGATCTTGAAATCAGTTGGCAAGGGGAAGGATTAAAACCCGAAATTTATCCGATCGCCTTATCAGATCTTTTTGACAATCAACCTTTAGTATTATTTGGGCGTAAATTAGATCGTCGTAATGGCTTATTAAAAATTACTGGAATAACCGCAAAAGGCGATCGCTATGAACAAACCTTACCCGTTAATTTTCCGGCGATCAATACTAATGAATCGGGTAATATTGCGATCGCTAAATTATGGGGAAGGGCAAGAATTAAAGAACTAATGAATCAAATGTTTTCCGGGGAAACAAAATCGGGAGTTGAAGGGGTAACACGCACCGCTTTAGCCTATCAATTATTGTCAGAATATACCGCTTTTGTCGCCGTCAGCGAAGAAGTTCGAGTCGATCCCAATGGAACCCGTCAAACCGTAGAAGTCCCCCTAGAATTGCCCGAAGGAGTGAGTTATGACGGTATTTTTGGCACACCCAAACCCGCTCAACTACCCTCAGCCCCTCCTCCTCCTATGAGTTTAGGGCGAACTCGTTCTGCATCGGGTTTGAATAATTATGGGAGTCAACGGAGTTTAGAAATTGCGCCGTCTCCCTCAATATTATCAGGAGCAGATCGATTACCGACCAGACTTAGTACATCGAAAAATACGGGTTCTACTATTACCGTTGTTCAACTAACTGGAATTAGCGATCGCACCTTAATTGATAACCTCAACCTTTATTTACAAGGGTTAAATTTAGCAGAAAAAATTAATGGAAAAGTCACCTTTGAAATAATTATTGATCAAGGCAATGTCCAACGAGCCATTTTTGATGATGTTGACTCCGATCTGAATGTAGAGAATAATCTCGAACAGGCTATAATTATTGATAGAATTCGGCGATCGCTCCTAACTTGGCAACCGTCTAACCCCGTGACTGGAAAACTTCAAATCACCTTAGAATTAAAAGCAACACCATCCCTAACTCCATGAATCTTTCGCCCTCAATTGCCCCCTTAAATCAGGGTTATCCCCTGAGTATTGCACCGATGATGGATCGCACCGATCGCCATTATCGCTATTTTATGCGACAAATCACCCGGCGAACTTTGCTCTATACTGAAATGGTGACAACGGCGGCAATTTTACATGGAGATCAAGAGCAGTTATTAGGATTTTCTCCCGAGGAAAAACCCCTCGTATTACAGTTAGGAGGAGATAATCCGAATCATCTGGCAACCTGTGCCAAAATAGCCGAAGATCGGGGATATGATCAGGTTAATTTAAATGTAGGATGTCCCAGTGATCGGGTGCAAAATGGCAATTTCGGGGCGTGTTTAATGGCGCAACCGGAGTTAGTTGCTCAAGCGGTGGAAGCAATGCAAAAAGTGGTTAATATTCCGGTGACAATTAAACAGCGAATTGGCATTGATGACCAGGATAAATATGAAGATATGGCGCATTTTGTCAGAATCGTTGCTAACGCTGGATGTCAACATTTTACGGTTCATGCCCGCAAGGCTTGGTTACAGGGTTTAAGCCCTAAAGAAAACCGCACTATTCCGCCGTTAAGATATGAAGAAGTTCATCGTTTAAAACAAGAGTTTCCCCATCTATTTATTGAAATTAATGGCGGGTTTAAAACCTTAGCAGAAGTCAAGGATCAATTGCAATTTGTTGATAGTGTGATGATCGGACGTGCTGCTTATGATCACCCCTATTTGTTGGCAACGGCGGATCAAGAAATCTATGGAGAAAAAACGCCTCCCTTGACCCGTCAGGAAGTCATAGAATCCCTATATCCTTATATTGAATATTGGTTACAAAAAGGGGTAAAATTAAATAGTATGACCCGCCATTTTTTAGAGTTATTTGCCGGACAACCGGGAAGTAAAGCTTGGAAACGTTATATTAGTGAAAATGCCCATCTAACTAATGCTGGAATAGAAGTTCTTCAGCAAGCATTAAAGCAAGTTCCATTGTAGGGGTAATTCATGAATTACCCCTACATTTAGGGTTACATCCCTAAATTTTCTTAAGTCCTGAAAGATTAACTTTAACCTGACCCTACGGGGTATTTAGGAACCTAAAACGGAATTTTTAATTTCAGAATCTTGCAAATTTTCCCCAATAAATACTAATTGAGTTTGACGGGTTTCTGAGGGTTTCCAGAGACGATCATAAAAGGTTTCAATGCGATCGCCGACTCCCTGTAATACTAACCGCATGGGTTTATTAGGAACAGAAACAAACCCTTTTATTCGGTAAATTTCCTGTTGTTTTACCATGGTTTTTAACCGTTGAATTAAATCTTCTGGCTCAAAATCTTGGTTTAAAATTAGTGGAACCGAATTAATATTATCATCATGGTCGTGTTCTTCTTCCATATCATGATGACTCGGACGGGCTTCTAAATTATCCTCAACCGCCGCATTAAATCCTAAAATCACATCGGGATGAATATTTCCCTGTTGACAAGGAACAATTTTGACTCCTTCTCGCAATTCCTGTTTTAACCAAGTTACAACTTTCTGTTGAGTTTCTTGATTAACATGATCGGTTTTGGTTAATAAAACTAAATCCGCACAGGCTAATTGATCTTCAAATAATTCCTCTATTGGAGTTTCGTGATCTAAATTCGGATCGGCTTGACGTTGGGCTTCTACGGCTGCAATATCCCCGACTAAAGTGCCATTTGCCACCGCTTCACAGTCCACCACCGTGATCACCCCGTCCACCGTTGCCCCCGTGCGAATTTCCGGCCAGCGAAAGGCTTGGACTAGGGGTTTAGGTAATGCTAACCCAGAGGTTTCAATCACAATATGATCGATTTTATCCCGTCGTTTGAGCAGGGCTTGCATTGCGGGAAAAAATTCTTCCTGCACCGTACAACATAAACAACCATTGGTGAGTTCTACGAGGTTAACTTCCTCGGTTTCATCGTCACAAACTTGACAGGATCGGATTAATTCACCATCAATTCCAACTTCTCCAAATTCATTAACTAAAACGGCAATTCTTCGCCCATGATTATTTTGTAATAAATGACGAATTGTAGTGGTTTTTCCACTTCCTAAAAATCCAGTAATCACTGTAACAGGAATTTTGGCAGACATAATATTTATTAAGAGGGAATAGGGAACAGGGAACAGGGAACAGGGAACAGGGAATAGGGAATAGGGAATAGGGAATAGGTAATTACGAATTACGAATTACGAATTACGAATGGGGGAAAAGACTTTAGTGTGAGCTTTGTTGGATTAATCTTTATCCGGGTTGTTATAATTCAAGGTTTGAAGGTTAAAAGTAGAGATACTTTATCAATATCTCTACTCAATACTAATGAGGATAAACTAGCCCGTAATTGCTGAGGATAAAGCTACTACACCAATAGCTAAAACAGCAAAACCTGAATATTTGATCAGGGAAAATTTGCTATTTTCCAAGGTTTCTTTAAAGGATTGAGTCAGTTTCATTGTGGCTCCAGCAATAATTAATTGAATGGCTGTAAACCCAATTAAATAGGAAATTAAGGGGGTCATTTCGGCTCCCATAATTGATTCTCCGTAGGCATAACCATGAAACAAACCTGCGACGCTGGCTAAACCCATTAATGCTACTAGGGGTAATTGTTGTTTGAGAACTAATAAAATCCCAATGGTAATTACAGAAAGGGCGATCGCAATTTCTGGAATAGGTAAATTAAAACTGATTAAATGAACTCCTGTTCCCAACATAGCAGTTAACAGAAAAGCCAAAATTATCCAACTTCCGCCTACAATTCCGGCCGCAATTAAACCGATAGAAACCACAAAAGCTAAATGATCAATCCCGATTATCGGATGGCCAAGTCCGGCGAGAAATCCTTGAAAAAAGTTCTCCGGGGTTTGTCCTCCAAAGGGATGATGGGCCGCCGCGGGTTGTGCCATTAAGAGTAATAATAAACTCACCCCTAAAACTAAGATCCGATTGCTATTTTGCAGCGAAAAGTTTTGAAAAGATTTTAACATTTTAAACACCATCTGTACCGCGCAGATGTGCGAAAGAACAATCTGATTTCGGTGGGTGTTCTGACTTAGAGATTTATATTCTCATCACAGTTGCGGGACAGTGTTGGATTTGCGCCAAACTTTCCCCTTACTTCTAGCGACTGTTCCCCGCTAAAACCGATTCAGATCCTTTATCGTATCACAATTTTTCCCCCTATTCAACCCGGAGAAATAATTAAATAATTACCATTTTTTATAGGAAAGAAATTTTCCACACATTGTAACCTGAACTCGATCACCCTTGGGATCTTCGATTTTATCCACATCTAAAGTAAAATCAATCGCACTCATAATTCCGTCTCCAAATTTTTCATGAATCACGCTTTTAAGAGGCATTCCATAGACCTGCATAATTTCATAAAACCGATAAAGTAAGGGATCGGTGGGAATCACAGGATCAAGCGATCCTTTGACGGGATAATCAGTTAAGGTTTCAATATATTCTGTGCTTAATCCTAGGGCTTCAACCAGTTTTTTAGCTTCCTCATAGGAAGCACTCGCCTGTCGATAAATCACCGCAGCAATCCAAACTTCATCGCGGCCGAGCAGTTGTTCTAAATCGGAAAAAGTCACACCTTTAGACTTTTTAGCCGCTAATAACTTTTCTGTAATTTCTGAAATAGCCATGGCAAGATCCTGGTAAAATTGATCGGGTTTATAACTCGTTCAAAATTATAAAATATTTTGCCAGTAATTTAACGGAAGTATTTAATTTTTA
>DATNRE010000331.1:0-5298 GCA_036703685.1 Candidatus Obscuribacterales bacterium | reverse complement strand
CGGCATAACGGACGTCAACCTCACCATTTGATAAGGTTCCTTGGATCGGAGGAACTTCCGATGGTGCCGGGAGATAAGCAACTACCGCATCTAACAGTTGTTGTACCCCTTTATTTTTGAAAGCAGAACCACACAGAAGCGGAACAATTGTCCCGGCAATGGTGCCTTTGCGTAACTGAGTCCCAATTTCTTCGTTGGTCAGTTCTTCGCCTTCGAGGTACTTCTCCATCAAGTGATCATCGGTTTCTGCAACCGACTCCACCAGTTTCACCCGATATTCCTCGGCTATCTGTTTAACAGCTTCAGGAATGTCATCGGTGATTTCGATATCTGTTCCTTTGTCATTGGTGTAGAGATAAGCTTTCATCTCTACTAAATCCACTAATCCCTGGAAGTTGTCTTCACTCCCGATCGGGATCTGGATCGGAACGGCATTGGCTCTTAAGCGATCGCGGATTTGCTCATAAACTTTGAAAAAGTTAGCACCCGTGCGATCCATCTTGTTCACAAAGACGATCCGAGGAACTTTATAGCGTTCTGCTTGTCTCCAAACCGTTTCAGATTGGGGTTGTACACCACCGACTGAACAGAAGACAGCAATCACACCGTCTAACACCCGCATCGAACGTTCGACTTCAATGGTGAAGTCAACGTGACCCGGAGTGTCAATGATATTGATCTTATGATCTTTCCAACTGGTGGTAATAGCGGCAGCCGTGATGGTAATTCCACGCTCCCGCTCTTGAGCCATCCAGTCGGTTACTGCTGTTCCTTCATGGACTTCGCCCATTTTATGAACCATGCCAGAGTAGAATAGAATCCGCTCCGTTGTGGTTGTTTTGCCCGCGTCAATGTGGGCTGCAATACCAATGTTCCGTACTCTCTCAAGCGGGACGGTACGTGCCACAGCTACCTCCTTTTTTAAACCTTTATTAAGATTTTATACGTTTACGGATATCACTGCTATCCATTTTTTTAGTACCGATAATGGGCGAACGCTTTATTCGCTTCTGCCATCCGGTGAGTTTCTTCCCGTTTACGAACTGCACTTCCAGTTTCGTTAGCGGCATCCATCAGTTCATTGGCCAATCGCACGGACATAGAACGTCCGGTTCTGGCCCTAGCATATTGAATTAACCAACGGAGGGCTAAGGCTGTTCCTCGTTCTGAGCGAACTTCCATGGGAACCTGATAGGTTGCACCACCCACCCGTCGTGCTTTGACTTCCACTAGGGGAGTCGCATTGCGAACGGCTTTTTCAAAGACCTCAAGAGGCTCTGAACCCGTTCTTTCTTCGATTGTTTTCAGTGCCTGATAAATGATCCGGTAGGCAATGGATTTCTTTCCGTGCTTCATGATGCGACGTACCATCATGCTAATTAAGCGACTGTTATAGACCGGATCCACAGGGATCGGACGCTTCTGCACAACTCTGCGACGAGACATATTGTATCTTCCTTAACACAATAGATAATTTAAGATTTTCAGCGATGGGGACAAGTCACCAGAGGCCTAATGTTGTTAATCTTGATCCAACAACACCGCCACAACTTTTAACTTAGCCCTGACTCAAAGCTCCTACTTAGGACGCTTGGCACCATACTTCGAGCGTCCTTGACGACGATCTTTGACTCCCGCCGTATCTAATGTTCCGCGAATAATGTGATATCGAACTCCAGGCAAATCTTTCACCCGACCGCCTCGAATCATTACTACGGAGTGTTCTTGCAAGTTGTGACCAATACCCGGAATATATGCTGTCACTTCATAGCCAGAGGTTAGCCGCACCCTTGCCACCTTACGCAGCGCGGAATTAGGTTTTTTAGGGGTGGTTGTATAAACCCTTGTACAGACTCCCCGCCTTTGAGGGCAACTCTTTAGGGCGGGCGATTTTGTTTTCTTCTGAGTCTGTTCCCGTGCAGAACGAATTAGTTGCTGGATAGTGGGCATGAGTTACGACATACTGAAATAATTAGGCAATTTGAACTTTTGAGGTATCTCCACTGAAATATCCCTCCCCTACCTGGGGACGGGACTTTCTTTCAAAAGTATGGTCAGATGTTGACACCCAAAAGATCATAATAACCTAGATCACCACTTTTTGCAAATTCGATTTTGTAGTAGGGAACAGGGGGAGCAGGGGGAGCAGGGGGAGCAGGGGACGCAGGGGAGGCAGGGGGAGCAGGGGGAGCAGGGGAAGCAGGGGAGGCAGGGGAGGCAGGGGGAGCAGGGGAGGCAGGGGGAGCAGGGGAAGCAGGGGGAGCAGGGAATGGGTAAATAGGAAGAATGTATATGGGGTGTGGAAACGAGTATAGGTTGTAACGGTTAGGGGCGAGTGCTAAATCAGAATAGACTATTAAGATTTGGCGACAAAGGAATAGCCACAGCTACAGCTTTGAGTGGCGTTGGGGTTTTGGAAGCGAAACCCTCCTCCCATTAAATCTTCGGAATAGTCAATTGTTAGATTTTCTAGGTACTTTAAATTTTCAGGCTCAACCACTATTTTAATCTGATCAGACTGATAAACGATATCGCTTGCCTGCTGGGTTGCCTCAAATCCCATGGTATAAGACCAGTCGCAACAGCCGCCCCTTTGTACCCCAAGACGAAAGGATAGATGAGGATTATTTTGCTTGGACTGGAGGCGGAGCACCTCACGAGTGGCTGCTGGACTCAGAGAAATCATGAAACACCTACTCACAAAAACGTTAATCTATTTTCAGATTACCGGAAATATGGGTTTTTGGTGCGCTTTAAGCGGGGGTACGAGCATAGTCATCTTGGAATCGGATAATATCATCCTCTCCCAAATATTCCCCATTCTGAACTTCAATTAGAATCAGAGGAATCACACCGGGATTTTCCAAACGGTGGGAGGTACATTGAGGAACATAGGTAGACTGGTTAGAGAATAAAATTTCTTCACTCTCTCCACAAACCACTTTAGCGGTTCCAGCCACCACAATCCAGTGTTCACTCCGATGGTGGTGCATTTGCAAACTCAAGCGATGGCCGGGTTTGACCTCAATACGTTTAATTTTATATCCTGGCCCTTCCTCCAAGGTTGTAAATGAGCCCCAGGGTCTCAATTCCATGGAAGTATTACTGACACTGGGTGTATTCTCCGTGGAAGCTTTAGAACTTGCCACACTTTCCTTGACTGCTACCATAATCCTATTTCCTTATCAAAGATTTTAGCTAAGTTGAATTGATATTAAAATCCGGGGTGGTATTCATAAACCATTGGATGACTCTTGTGCGTTCTCCAGAACACCCCCCACAACTACCTTAGTAAATACACCTGGCTTGCTATGCTCCATGGTGAACCTGGACTTCGCTCGTTAGGCTGTCTGAATCCATCGTCGCGGGTGGGTCAGTGACCATCTATATTCTAATATAAAGCTGTCCTAAAAGGACGGGGTTTTAGACCCAATTTTTCGATAATTTGATTTAACCCTAAGGATCGGGGATCGCAATTCCTAGACCGTTATGAACAGGTGCGACAGTTGAAAAAGGACGATCTAAATAGTATCCTCCGAGATAGAGACTGGTGGAACTTCCCCCATCTAAATTTAGGGCGGCAACGGCTCCTAATTTTTGCAATATTTGAGCGAGTTCTGCTAGACTGGGGCCGGAACCATTGGGACGGTTATGGACAGCCACCAGGAGTAAGGTATTATTAGTAATGGCGATCGCACTCCGAATGGCTTTTTGTTGTTGAAAAGCGGGATTAAATCGTTCTTGAGCAGCATCTAAAACAATTTGACGATTTTGAATTAATAAGGGCCCCGCCCCTAAAATATTGGGATAGTTTTGATATTCTATCGGTTCGGTTTGACTATTTAATTGTAAGCGAGTTCTGACGGGTAGTAATTTTAATAATTCGGGATTACCTCGAACAACTAATAAATAACCCTGAGTTGGGATATTAACAACGGATGATTCTGGTTTATTCGGTTCAATATAACGGGTAATTTGGTTATTTTCAACTACAATAATATGTTCTTGTTGGTTAATTGGAGTATAGGATTTTCCCCAGTCAGAAGTATAGCGAGAAATTCCAGCTTCAACATAGGCACTATTGAGATATTGTAATGGGAAAGTTTGCCCGGAAGTTGTAGTTAGGGTTTCTTTTAAGATTAAACGATTCATCAAAATAGGTTTATCCTTTCCCCAAGCAATGACTCCTCGATTTAAAATTGGACTCGATAACCAATTATTATTAAACCGAATTGCTCCTAGGGGTAATTGATTATTCCGATTAAAAAAACCTCCATTAATAGCTACGGGAACTTGTGCTTGCTGGGCGATATTTAATAAAGTTGAAGTGCCTTGACGGGCATCAGGATTACTTAAAATTGGAGTTAAGTTAATTTCGGGTTGATTGATATTGACTTCTAACCAATAAACGGGAAATTGATCAACCGAGGGTTGAGAAGGTTTTAAAATTTTATTGAGTAAAGATCCTAAAGATACCTCAGCTTTAGAGATTTCAATATAGTCCTGTCTCCATCTAATACCGGGTTTCCATAAAATATTTTTAGGGGTGAGAAAATCCGGTTTAATCTCAATCACTAAACGATAGGGAGAGTTTAAGGTAGTGACCACCGGACGCCAACCGGGAGGCAGACTAAATTTAACCTGAGTTTGATTATTTTGAGATTCTAATTGTAGATGAGTAGAATTAGGATTTTGCGGAATTAAATTTGGGCTTTTGGTCAAAATACTTGGCTTAAAAAATTCTGGACTATCGGATAATAGTTTAGGGGTAATCTTAGCTCCTAAAGTTAGACTCCAATCTTGTAAAACCGGAGTAACAGGTTGAGGGGAATTAGTTTGATTTCGGGTAGTCGGATCATCCGTTAGGGGGGGAGAAGGTGGCGGGGGAGTTGAAGGTGATCGCTTTTTAATTTCCGGTTTTGGCTGTTGCCAAATAGTTGATTTATCGAGTTCAATAATAATTTTTTTAGGTGAAAATGTGGTATCATTGTGAGGTAAACTACTATCTACAGATAAAGGTTCAATCCGCAAAGATTGAATAGTAGAAGGGGGAATAGTAATTTTTAATTTGCTTCCCTCCGGTTTGATTTGCCATTGGGAAGATGCGGCAAAATTTGATAAATTCAAATAGCGATAGGGATTAATATATTGCGCCGATAACGTAGATTGATCAGAAAACCATTGAATCGGTTGTTGGGAACTATTATTGGTATCGAGGAGATTAATACCTAGATTTTGCATTAATCCAATATCACTAATTTTAACCGCAATTTTTGATTGACTATTAGATTGATTAAT
>DATNRE010000330.1:0-2588 GCA_036703685.1 Candidatus Obscuribacterales bacterium | reverse complement strand
GTTTCAGCAGGAAAAAGTGAGCTTAGGAAAGGCGGCAGAGTTGTTAAATATGTCCCAGATTTCTTTTCAGCGCTTGCTGGCAAGTCGTGACATTTGTATTCATTATGATGTGGCTGAATTGCAGGAAGATATAGAGTATTTAAAGGCAAAAGGATGGCTGTAATTATTGTTAGTGATACCTCTCCCCTCAGTGGGTTAGCAATTGTGGGTTATCTGTCTTTGCTGCAACAGCTTTATACAGAGGTGTTAATTCCTCCTGCTGTAGCGGCTGAATTAATCAGGGGAAGTCAGGGCGACCCGCGAATTATATCTGCGTTGTCCCAAGATTGGATAAAAATATGTCAGCCTACGAATAACCTACAGATTGAAACCCTACAAACCTATTATAATCTGGATCGGGGAGAATCAGAAGCCATCGCACTAGCACTAGAAATAGGGGCCGATGAATTGCTGATTGATGAACGTTTAGGCAGAAGGGAAGCCAAACGCTTAGGGCTTTTTATAACTGGATTATTGGGGGTTTTGTTGGTAGCAAAAAAGCAGGGATTGATCTCAGAGATTAGACCGATTGTTGATAACTTAATTGACCAAGCACTTTTTAGAGTCAGCCCTCAGCTTTATCGAGAGGTGTTAATTGCAGCAGGGGAAAATTATCAGTAATTATCAAGGTAAAATGATATGAGTTTTAAACCCATAAAAACTGAGGAAGATTATCGTCAAGCATTGGCGGAAGTTGAACGTTTATTTAATGCGCCTGTAAATACGCCAGAGGGGGATAAGCTTGAGGTTCTAACAGTCCTAATCGAAGCCTATGAAGAACAACATCATCCGATTGATTTACCATCACGCTATGAAGCGCTTTTATACTATCTGGAAAAGTGAATTGATAATTGATAATTGATAATTGAGGGAAATGATGAGCAGTAAACGGTTAGCTAGTAATAATAATCAAGTGCCAGAAGGGTATAAAAAAACTGAAATCGGGGTGATTCCTGAAGATTGGGATGTTAGAGCAATTGGCGATATTTGCGATTTCATAGTTCCTGGAAGAAATAAACCTAAATTTTTCAAGGGCGATATTCCTTGGATTACTACTCCTGATTTAGAGGATGGAAGAAGTGTTTCTGAATCAAAAATAGGTTTGTTTATTTCAAGGGATGAAGCTAAAAACGTGGGGTCAAAAATCGTTCCGGCTGGTGCTGTCTTAATGTCATGTGTCGGAGAGTTGGGCATAGTGGCTTTTGTTGAAAGAGAAATCGTAATCAATCAGCAACTTCATGCGTTCATACCAACTCCAGTAGTTGATCCATTTTTCTTGTTGAATGCGTTGCAAGCCCAAAAGAATTTTATGCTCGGTATTGCTACGCTGACAGCAGTTCCGTATCTCAATAAAGACAATTGCAATTCAATTCCGATACCTCTCCCACCCCTTCCAGAACAAAAAGCGATCGCACAAACCCTCTCCGATGTAGATGCCCTAATTGCCGCACTGGATAAACTAATCGCCAAAAAGCGCCACATCAAAACCGCAACCATGCAGCAACTCCTCACGGGTAAGACACGCTTACCGGGGTTTGGTGAGGGAAAGGGTTATAAAAAAGGTGAGGTTGGGGTAATTCCTGAAGATTGGGCTTTGATTCCGTTAAAACTTGTTTGCAAGGTTAATCAAGGTCTTCAAATAGCTATTGATAAAAGGTTAAAAAATCAAAATGGTAAAGCAAAAAGATATATAACGATTCAGTCTCTTAATTCAGATGCAAATTTAGAATACATAGACAATTATGCTTCTTCAGTAGTTTGCAATGAAGAAGACATATTAATGACTAGAACTGGTAACACTGGAATAGTCATTACTGGAGTAAGTGGAGTGTTTCATAATAACTTTTTTAAGGTTAAATTTGATAAGAGTAAAATTGATAAAAATTATTTTGTGTTTTGCCTTAAATCTAATTCTATACAAAAAGAAATTATGGAAAAAGCTGGAACAAGTACCATACCAGATTTGAATCATAATGATTTTTATTCCATCCGAGTAATCCTCCCACCCCTTCTCGAACAAAAAGCCATCGCCCAAGTCCTTTCTGATATCGATACCGAAATCACCGCATTAGAAAAACGTCGCGCCAAAACCCAAGCTATTAAACAGGGAATAATGCAGGAATTGTTAACGGGGAGGACTCGGATAATTGACAATTGATAATTGATAATTGATAATTATTATGAGCAAAACACAGCAAGAAATTATCAAACAAGGATATCAAGCCTTAATCGATTCTTTAGGAGTCGTTGATGCTATCCGGTTTATTAACTACTTTAATCTCGGTCAAGGCGACTATACCCAAGAACGCCATCAGTGGCTAAACCAAACACCATTAGACGAGATTCTGCTTTCAATGAAACAGCATCGAGAAGACGAGAACAACCAATATGATGAAATAATTGAATAGGTTTCTCATTCCCAACATTAAAGCCTAAGTTAAACTAATCATACAGGAGTCTAACAAATGATTGAATCAGATATCCTCGAAAAACTACAAGGAACATCAATCGAAGAGCGTATCCTAATCATTGAAGCCATTTTACAAACT
>DATNRE010000329.1:0-8393 GCA_036703685.1 Candidatus Obscuribacterales bacterium | reverse complement strand
AGGCAGGGGAGCAGGGGAGGCAGGGGAGGTAAAGTCTTTTTATTACCCATTACCCATTACCCATTACCCATTACCCATTACCCATTACCCATTACCCATTACCCATTACCCATTACCCATTACCCATTACCCATTACCCATTACCCATTCCCTATAGCTGCTGCCCAAAGAGTTGTTTAACCTGTATCCAGGCGTCTTTGGCGGCGGCGGGGTTGTAGGTGCTGCGTTGATCGCAGAAGAAGCCGTGATCGGTTTTGTAGCGGAATATTTGATGGGGAATTTGATGGGTTTGGAGTTCGGTTTCAATTTGATCGACTTGTTCGTTAGGAATTAGGGGATCTTCTGTGCCAAAAAATCCATAGAGAACCCCTTGAATGTCTTTTGTGCGGGTGATGGTTGGTGCTCCACCCCCGGGGGTCATGGTGGCAATTCCGGCCCCATAGAAACAGGCTGTGGCTTGGATATCGGGAAGGGTGGCGGCTAAATAAACGACGTGACCGCCAAAACAAAACCCGATGGTACCGAATTTGGGTTTGAGGTTGGGGAGGGTTTTTAAGTAGTTGAGGGTGGCTTGAATATCGCTTAACAGGTCGGTCGCGGTGGTTTTATCCTTATATTGTCGCCCTAATTTCATCGCCTCTGGAGTATAACCGACATCAAAACCGGGGGCAAAGCGTTGATAAATGGCGGGTGCGATCGCAATATATCCTTCTTTGGCAATGCGTTCGGTCACATCCCGAATATGGGAATTGACTCCAAAAATTTCTTGAATCACGATTACGGCGGGAAATAGCCCTTCTGCCTGGGGGTAAGCGAGATAGGCTTCAATTTGTAATTCCCCGTGGGGAATTAGAACCTTAGCGGTGTGTATGGGTTGATTGATCATGATTGTTTAATACGTTATAAATAACTCCCCATACTATACCGACCTATCCCCAAATCGGGTAATATACAGACGGGTCAAATTATTTCAGTTGGTAAGGGATAAAATTAGATGAAAACTTTCTTATAAAAAACAAGTATAAATTAAGAAACTGTTCATCAAAAACAACTAAAAAGCCAATCGGAAATAAAATAGTTGCAATCAAAACGTGTAAAAATTTTTAGGAGATAAATCTCTATTTTTCTCAAACAGCAATGTCTGGGAAATACACACTTAACCCATTTTGCTTTGATTCCCTTGGAGATTTAATCATGGTTCGGTTTTATATTCAACCTGATAGCGAGATTCCCGCTTCTAACCAATTATTTAATCAAATTCGATTTGCGATCGCCTCTCGCCAATTTCCCCCGGGACACCGTTTACCAAGCACTCGTCAACTGGCCATGGAAACGGGATTACACCGGAATACGATTAGCAAAGTCTATCGACAATTGGAAGATAATGGCTTAGTAGAAGCTCAGGCGGGATCGGGGATTTATGTGCGAGCTTTAGGTAATGAAAGTGGCTCTAGGTTAAACTCCCCCATTTTAGAAAATTATCCCCAAGCTAATAAAATTATTCAACGGAGTTTGGATGAATTATTATCTCAAGGATGCACCCTGAATCAAGCCCGGGAAATGTTTTTAGGGGAAATTGATTGGCGATTACGGTGTAGTGCGAGGGTCTTAGTTACGGCTCCGGGTCAAGATATTGGGATTGGAGAATTAATGGCTCAGGAATTAGAAGAAGCCCTAAAAATTCCAGTACAGTTAGTCCCCATTGAACAGTTAACTGACCTCTTAGAAAAAGTCCCCTCGGGAACGGTGGTGACTAGTCGTTATTTTATTGGACAAGCTGAAGCTATTGCCGCCCCTAAGTCCGTGCGGGTGATTCCGATTGATATTCATAACTATGCTAAGGAAATTGAGTTGGTGCGGGATGCTCCCAAGGGGACTTATTTAGGAATTGTGAGTCTGAGTTCGGGGTTATTAAGGGCGACGGAAGTAATTATTCACAGCCTGCGCGGGGATGATATTTTGGTACTGACAGCCCAATTAACCGATCCCTATAAAATTAATTCTATTATTCGCACGGCACGGATTATTATTTGTGATCAAGCCAGTTATCCGGTGGTCAAGAATTTAGTTCATACCAATCGAGAAGAATTGATTCGTCAACCTCAATTGGTCTGCTGTCCGAATTATATTGGTGCGGAATCAATTAATTTACTTAAACGGGAGTTGGGTTTGAGTTAAAACAATTAGCAAGATTCTGCTCATTATCAATAACAATAGAAAAACCAACTTTAATCAAACAATAGAATGGAACCTTCAATTAATTTAAGATATGCGATTGAGCAACGTCGGGCGGTCAGAGCCTTTCAACCCACGCCGATCCCGAAGGTGATTTTCTCGGAAATTCTGCGTTTAGGGATGCGATCGCCCTCGGGGTTTAATCTACAGCCCTGGCGGTTTATTATCTTAGAAAGTCCCGAAAGTAAGGAGAAACTCAAAACCTGTGCTTTTAATCAGCGTCAGGTCACGGAAGCGCCAGTGATGTTGATTTGTTGTAGCGATCGCCGTGTGGTCGAACCCGAATATATTGAATCGGTGATTCAACTGGGTCGAGAACAAGGTTCGATCAATGATACCTATGCGGATTATATCCGCACAGCCATTCCCCAGACCTTTGAAAAACATCCTTCCTTTGAGTCCCTAGAAACCTGGACAAACCGCCAAGCCATGTTAGCCGTTGCCCATATTATGATTGTGGCGCAGACCTATGGGGTCGATACTTGTCCCATGGAGGGATTTATCGGAGCTCAGGTCAAAGCCCAATTTAATATTCCAGAATCAGTTGATGTTTGTTGTCTTCTGGCTTTAGGATATGCGACAGAACCTTTTAAAAACTATGGGGGCAGGTTTGCGGTGGAACAACTCTGTTATAGAGAATCCTACGGGGAAGTTTGGGAAGGTTAATCTTTAATAATGTTTCCAGAAAACCCGGATAAAATTTATCCACCGCAGTTCAACCTCTAAAAATTCCCGGTAAAATGTATCACTGATTACAGACAAAATTATGAAAACAGCAATTTTAGAACCCAAACAAAAACAAGATATTGAAAATTCCTCGGAGGTAGGGGTTAAAAATCCTTTTTTAGAGGAAGAAGAAACCCCGGACTACAATCCTTTTGATATTCAAGATATAGAGGCTTTAGAGGATATTAGTACATCAGTTGAGGAAGAAACTGATCCTGATGAACCGTCTCCCCAAGAAGCAGCAATTAGTAACAAATTAAATCTAGTTTTACTGGCTAAAATTGCTGCGGTTTTAGTAGTGGTATTTGGATGTATTTACACTGTAACTCGCCCCTGTGTGATGGGAGAATGTCAGGAAATGGATACCGCCAGAGATTTTAGTCAAAAATCTAAACAAACCATTGAAACCGTCAGTTCTTCTAAGGCTCCTACTTTGGCGTCGGAGGATTTACAATCGGGAATTAAACTCTTAGAAACCATTCCTTTTTGGTCGCCCCGTTATCCTGAAGCTAAAGCTCTTTTATCGGTTTATCGTCAAGAATATAACGAATTAAATTCAGTAGTTAAAGCTTTAAACGTGGCGGCAAAGGCTTCAGAAATGGGTCAAAATCCCCCCCATTCCGTAGCAGATTGGACGAAAATGCAATCCATGTGGGAAGAAGCGATCGCCTTTTTAGATCAAGTTCCTAATACTAGTATTGTTTATCCCTTTGCTCAAGCCCGATGGCAACAATATCGAGCTAATTTAGGGGATGTGAGAAATCGCTTAAAATTAGAACGAGATGGGGAACAAATTTTAGCCACGGCCAAGAAAACCGCCCAAGTCGCAGAAGCCCGTCAAGGTGTCGCCAAATCTGCCGAAAGTTGGCAACAGGTATTTGAAACTTGGCAAACCGCAGCTAATACTTTATCGACTATTCCCTATGGGACAACCTCCCATCAGTCAGCCCAGATTTTGTTAGCCCGTTATCAACCGAAATTAGAAGCCGCTCGCGATCGCAAAACCATTGAACAAGTCGGTTTAGATGCCTATAATCAAGCGATTAGTAATTCTGAACAAGCCAAACTTTTAGAACAACGGGGCAATTGGTCGGAGGCGGTTACCTATTGGAGTCGGGCGGTTAGTTACGCCAAACAAGTTCCGGTCAGTAGTTCCTATTCGGCTAAAATTAAGCCCTTTTTAACCTCATTTAATGATTCTTGGAAACGGGCAGATGTTCAAAATCGGATTGTCTCCCGGGTGGAAAAAGCTCGTCAAGATTTAGGAAAATTGTGCAGTGGAAATCCCAAGGTTTGTAACTATAGTGTGACTGAAAATTTGATTACCGTTCGGCTAACCTCCGAATATGTGAATAAAATTCAATCCACGGCTAAAAATGCCGATCAAGCCGGGGATTCTAAGAAACGTTCCGAAGCTGAAAACCACGTCCAAGTCCTCAAGGTTGCTTTAGAAAGCATTAGTCAAAATGCCCAAATTTCCCTAGAAGTTTATGGAGCAAATAACGAAAAAATTGCCACCCATGTTCCGTTGTAAAAATTAGCCCCGTTGTTGTGCTTTAGCACTCCTTATTGCGCTTGGGCTCCCGTTGTTGAACTTTAGTGCCTGTTCTTCTTCAGTGCCCCTAGAAAGAGCACTAAAGCGCAACAACGGTAACAAGGTTTTTATGAATCAATCTGGAGAACTCGCTTTAAAAAGGCAAATTGATCGGCAATTTCTTCAATTACTTTATCCGTGGGTTTTCCGGCGCCATGTCCGGCTTTTGTTTCAATTCGGATTAATACTGGATTTTCCCCAATATGGTGTTCTTGTAAAGCAGAAGCAAACTTAAAACTATGGGCGGGCACTACGCGATCATCATGATCTCCTGTGGTAATTAAAGTAGCAGGATAGGCGGTTCCTGGCTTCAAATTATGTAGGGGAGAATAGGCGTATAATGCTTGAAATTCTTCGGGATTTTCCGGTGAACCATAATCGGAACACCAGGCCCAACCGATAGTAAATTTATGGAACCGGAGCATATCTAAAACCCCTACCGCAGGTAAAACCGCCGCGAATAAATCTGGGCGTTGAATCATACAAGCTCCCACTAATAACCCACCGTTACTTCCCCCCATAATTGCTAATTTTTTAGTTGAAGTATAGCGTCTTTTTATTAACCATTCGGCGGCACTAATAAAGTCATCAAAAACATTTTGTTTCTTGAGTTTTGTTCCCGCTTGATGCCAATTTTCTCCATATTCTCCCCCGCCTCGTAAATTGGCGATCGCATATACCCCACCCATTTCTAACCAGACTAA
The DNA here is from genome assembly GCA_036703685.1 of Candidatus Obscuribacterales bacterium. GTDB lineage: Bacteria > Cyanobacteriota > Cyanobacteriia > Cyanobacteriales > Microcoleaceae > Planktothrix. The sequence goes on along the minus strand of DATNRE010000329.1, from coordinate 3,134 downwards.
ACGACTAATAGAAAAGGAGGGCGTTAGGGAAATATTAAATCCCCCATATCCATATAAAATAGTCGGGTTATTCCCATTCAGTTCTACGCCTTTTTTTGCCGTAATGAACATCGGAATTAAGGTTCCGTCTCTACTGGGATAAAACACCTGTTGGGTTTCGTAATCATCGGGATTAAAGTCAACATTGGCTTGACGATAAATTGTACTTTCTCCCGTCAAAAGATTGTGTCGATAAATGGTATTCGGAGCCGTAAAACTGGTATAACTATAAAAGGTTTCCGTATCATATCGTTTCCCTCCAAAACCTCCCGCAGAACCAATGCCGGGTAATTCAATTTCCCCAATCAATGCTCCTTCTAAACTAAAGATTTTAATTTGACTATGGGCATCTTTTAAATAATCGGCAACGAATTGATTATTTAAAATATTCACTCCCTCCAGGGTTTCGGGAGCTTCTGGAATAATTTGGTGTGGAATTTTGGTATGAATATTAATCGCAATAACTCGACTTCGAGGCGCGTCTAAATCCGTCGTAAACCAAAAAATATCCCCATCATGATCAATAAAACTATAACTGGCTTCAAACTCAGAAATTAGTTCGATAACCTCAGAATTTGGTTGAGTTAAATCTTGATAGAAAACCAGATTTTTAGAATCCGTCCCTTTCCAAACAGAAATGATTAAATACTTACCATCTTCGGTAACAAATCCATTAAATCCCCATTCTTTATGATCGGGTCGTTCATAGATTAAAATATCTTCAGATTGGTCTGTTCCTAACCGATGGTAATAGAGTTTTTGAAAATAATTAATATCCTCTAAGGGTTTTCCGTCCTGGGGTTGATCATAACGACTGTAATAAAATCCTTTGTGATCATGTGTCCAAGATGCGCCAGAAAATTTCACCCATTTTAACTGATCCGATAAATCCTCTTTGGTATTAATATCTCTAACTTTCCATTCTTGCCAATCAGAACCGGAAGTCGATAAGCCATAGGCCATTAAATTTCCATCTTCACTAATCGACATTCCTGATAAGGCAATAGTTCCATCTTCAGATAAACTATTCGGATCTAATAAAACTTGAGGTTCGGCCTCTAAAGACTCTAAAACATACAAAACACTTTGATTTTGCAATCCATCATTTTTAAAATAAAAATAGCGATTTCCCTGCTTAAATGGAATTCCATATTTTTCATAATCCCACAGTTGAGTCAGGCGCTTTTTAATCGTTTCTTTAGCGGGAATTTGATTCAAATAACCAAAGGTTACTGTGTTTTGAGCTTCAACCCATAAAGCGGTTTCTTCTGAGTCCAAATCCTCTAGCCATCGATAGGGATCGGCAACGGTCACGCCATGATAATTGTCAACTTGATCAGATTTACGAGTTTGAGGATAGCTGAAGATTGGATTCTGTTCAGACATGGAGTTAAATAATAGGGGTTGGACTGTTTTTTATCCTGTATAAGCGTAGCGCCACACAGCACAAACGGCTTAACAGTGGATGAAATTGAGTATAGGGGCAACTTTTGATCAATGATTTTTCGGGATGAGCAAACTTACCTCTACGGATTCTATTATAATTCAAACGGATCATTCTGATTCTATTAAATTTATGATCAACAAACAAATTACTTATAGTCGGGCCTATACCCTGGTTCCGACCTATGATTGCTTTAATCGCTGTAGTTATTGTAACTTTAGAACCGATATCGGTACAAGTCCTTGGTTAACCTTAACAGCAGCCGAAGAAATCTTAAAAACCTTACGAGATCAAGGAATTATTGAAATTTTAATTTTAAGTGGAGAAGTCCACCCCCATAGTTCTCAACGTTTAGCCTGGTTTAAACGGATTTATGAATTATGCGAATTAGCGATATCCCTGGAATTTTTACCCCATACCAATGTGGGAGTGTTAACTTTTGCAGAAATGAAACAATTAAAACAGGTGAATGTTTCCCTGGGGTTAATGTTAGAACAAATCAACCCACAATTATTAGAAAATGTTCATCGTCACTCCCCTAGTAAAATCCCAGGACTGCGCTTAGAGCAGTTAGAATGGGCAGGAGAATTAAAAATACCATTTACCACTGGTTTATTATTGGGAATTGGAGAAACCTCCGCAGACTGGCGAGATACTTTAAAGGCAATTGCAATGATTCATAAACGATGGGGGCATATTCAAGAAGTGATTTTACAACCCCACAGTTTAGGGAGTCAACAAAGCGATCCCAGAAACAGTTTTAATTTAGAACAATTACCCGAAGTTGTAGCGATCGCCCGTTCTATTTTACCTCCTGATATTACCTTACAAATACCCCCCAATTTAGTGACTAATCCTGATATTTTATTAGCCTGTTTGGAAGCCGGGGCGCGGGATCTCGGTGGCATCGGCCCCCGTGACGAAGTGAACCCCGATTATCCCCAGGATCACGATCAAACCTTACAGACGATTCTAGCCCCCAATGGCTGGGAATTGGTGCGACGGTTGCCCGTTTATCCCCAGTACGATCGGTGGGTATGCCCTGACCTGCAAGGGGTTGTGACTGAATGGCGAAAAAAACTTGCTATTTCAGAAACACCTGTGCTATATTAGGTAACTGCATGGTCATGGCGGCATAGCCAAGTGGTAAGGCAGAGGTCTGCAAAATCTCCACCCCCAGTTCAAATCTGGGTGCCGCCTTTAAAATGATTCACGTCCAGATTCTCCTAGGTGTGGAGATTTTGCACTCCTCTGCCTTACCTGAGAGACTACCGAAAAAACTGATATTATCCATAATCTATCCAAAATCATCATAATCCAAAGGATTATGGATAGATTACTTTTCCCCTACCTATACCAACATTTAATCAAAAACCTAAAATAATTAACCTTTACTTATATATCTCTAACTACCTAAACTTTAAAAAATTCCACTAACACATAAATCTAAAATTGTCAAATTGAATAATCAAAATTTTATATATAAGGTTATCCCCCCCTAACCCGGCACTGATTGTACGTCGCTACAGCTACCCGTCAAGCCACGCTACGCTGAATACAGCTTGACTGCTATCTGATAGCTCCTAATCAATATTGTTATGGGTTAGGGGGGGATTATGTCACCACACATTACAAGCCAACTAGGTAAGCT
>DATNRE010000328.1:0-10498 GCA_036703685.1 Candidatus Obscuribacterales bacterium | reverse complement strand
TGGCGGCTCAGTTTCTGGACACGGCGGACATCCCCATGGGTAGCATCGAGGGCAGCGGTGATGGAACTGTGTCGAATCCGGTGGGGTGACATCGGTTTGGAAATCCCGGCTTTTTTGGAGAACTCCCGCACTAGATGATAAATTCCACATCCCCCCAGGCGGTGTCCTTTGGTGCAGTAATCGAGGGTACAGAACAAAGGAGCATTTTTTCTCACCCGTCCCCTAGCCGTTAGCCAATCTTGAATCGCTTCTAGGGTAGCCGCTCCTAATTCAATCTTTTCCTTATCGGTTTGTCCTTTGCCCCGAATCCAGAGACAAGAATTCTCAACATCCAAATCACTAATATTGGTACGGGAAATTTCACCCCGGCGCAGGGCATTCGACCACAACAACCGGAAAATCGCATAATCGCGTTTACCTTTCAGGGTCGTGCGATCGCAAAGTTCCAGAATATCCTTGAATTGTTCAGTAGGAATGCCGGAAGTATCAGTGTAGCGGCGAACTTTCTCGTTTTTGATATCAGCCAGGGTAAATTTACAGTGGCCAATGGTGCGGGCATAGTTAACCAGGGATTTAATTGCAGCCAAACGGCGGTTGATAGTAGATTCGCTCAGACCCTTGTTAATTAGGTGTTGACGGTATCTGAGGACAAGAGCCACAGCATCAAATTGTTCTAAAGCCAAAAACTCCCTAACTAATTCTGGTGTCGGGTCACTCCGGGCAATGAAATTAAAGAAATCTCGCAAATCCTTAGCGTAGGCTTGACGGGTTTCGATACTGCGTTTATTCGCCAGTAATTCCCCCAAAATGTCAATATCTCCTGAAAGCAGATGGAAAGTCTTATTTCCGTGAACAACGAGTCCAGACATATTGATTCATTTGCTATTCCTGCTATTCGTTATGTTATCCGTTATTGATTACGTTATTGGTTATGTTATTCGTTATCTCAACGGGTCAATAAAAAACTAGACTGTAGAAAAGGCTTGAGGGGAAACGTCAATAAATATCAGAGGATTAATAAAAATTCACCAAATCTGTCCATGAGTTTAAATCGTTATCCCGAAAACTGGAAACAACTAGCTTTGGCGGTTAAGGAAGCGGCGAACTGGGAATGTCAACGATGTGGTCGCGTTTGCCTTAAACCTGGAGAAGCTTTACCTCATACCCTAAAACGTCGAGCTTATATGTTGCAAGTCCATCATTGGAATTGTGACCCTGGTGATAATCGTTTGGAAAATTTAGTGGCTTTGTGTAGTAGTTGCCATTTAGCTTACCATCGTAGAAGTCGTGGAAATATCTCACCTGGCCAGTTGTCTTTGGATTTCAAACTACCCTAAAATACGGAAAAACCGCCCCGGATGAGGCAGTTCAAAGATGTGATGTTGATAATAGCCCATGATTTTAGGCAGCAAAAGCAATCAAGAGCAGGGAAGTCACCAGGAGTGCAGCAGCAGCGGCTTGAAGGGCGTAGCGACTTTGCTGTTCGGGTGAGGGATACTCAGCAAAATAAAGTTTGGGTTCGGTGGCGTAGTTATTTAGGATTCCGTTTTCGTTGGTGGTTCTCATGGTGTTTTTCCTTTACTTGGCTTATGTAAACAAATATAACGGAATGTTAAAGATTGTTACAGTGACTTGACTCAGTAACCGAGGTGATGTTTGTCACAGGGAATTTGACCATAATCTATTGATGGGGTAAAGATGAATTGATGCAAAAATCCAGGCAGTGTTTGTAATTCAAATAGTTAAATAAAGATAGGAGTTTTAACCTAAAGGTTTTATTCTTGACCTATGAGTGAATTAGCGAAACCTGGATCTATTGTGATTTATCGAGAACGTCAATGGGTGGTACTGCCTTCAGAAAATTCTGAAGTTGTCCGGTGCGGAAATCTCATTTATAATAAATTAAGTTGATTAGAAAAAGTGTAATGTACATTTCCAAATTTCAAGTTTGTAACTATAAATCATTTAAAGATTCTACACTGTTAGAATTTAAGCCTGGTATTAATATTATTATTGGCCAGAATAATGCAGGAAAGACAGCTTTTTTAGAAGCATTAGAATTAAGTTTTAGTAACCATCCTCATAAGAATATTAGAAAATTACAACCATCAAAAAAAGGCTCGTTTATTCCGACAAACAATTTATCAATGGTGAATGCAACACTTAATTTTGATAAGTTTGATGTTTATTCCGTGATTGAAGAAGCTCAAATTGGTATATTAGCTGAATATAATTCTGAAGAAAATTTAATCTTATTTAAAAAGTGGATTGAAAGTCCTGATAGTTTAGAAATATTTGTTGAAAATTACAATAGTGATAGCTGTACAATTCAATTAAAAGATTTTCCAGAAGTATTAACTTCATTAGTATTTCATATAATCCAAGAGGTAAAATATGGCATTACAAGAAATGAAAAATTTAATTTAGTAACAACCAATGATGAATTATGCTTAGAATTTCAGGAAAAACAATATAAATTTGGATGTGATACAGAAGCCTTTGATACAAAATTATTTAGATATTTTAAAAATAAAATTTATAGGTTTGAATCAGAAAGGTTTCATATTGGTAGCTGCTCAACAGGGACAAATTCAAAGTTAAGACCTAATGCCATAAATTTGGCTGAAGTCATTAATCAATTACAAGAACAAGGCAATAACAATAAAAAGATCTATCAAGAATTTAATGATTATATTAACATTATATTTCCAGATATAAAAAATGTTTATTCTAAGCTTAAGCCCAAAGAATTAACAGGTAGAAATGATAAATACGAAATTTTCGTTCGTTCACCTGAAGCAGAACAAAAAGATTGGGAAGATTTTGCATTACCTTTATCTCAATGTGGAACTGGAGTTAGCCAGGTATTGGCTATATTATATGTTGTAGTAACAGCTTCGGAGCCTCAAGTTATTATCATTGATGAACCTCAGTCGTTCCTTCATCCTAGTGCTGCCAAAAAGTTAATAGAAATCTTGAAAGAGTTTCCTCAACATCAGTATTTTATCGCTACTTATTCCCCTCAAATTATAACGGCTGCTGATCCTGCAACCATCGTTCAACTCTCATATATTGATGGTGAAACTACAGCTAAAATAATTGATGCCAACGAAACAACGCAATTGCGGTCATTACTAAGCGAACTAGGCGTAAGTTTATCTGATGTATTTGGGGCTGATAACATTTTATGGGTTGAAGGGGCTACTGAAGAAAAATGTTTTCCTTGGATTTTAGAAAGATTAACTGATATTAAGTTAAGAGGTACTAAGATTTTAGCTGTGGCGAGTACAGGAGATTTAGAAGGAAAACACGCTAATTTAGTTTTTGATATTTATGATAAACTAAGTGGAGGCAATTCTTTGTTTCCTCCAGCTATAGGATTTATTTTCGATGATGAAGGAAGAAAAAAATCCAAAAAAGATGACCTAATAAAAAGAAGTAATAATAAATTAGTATTTTTAGAGAGAAAGCTGTATGAAAATTACTTACTTGATCCTAAAGCCATAGCTCATGTTATTAATCAAGATGATATAAGAGAGCAGCCCATTTCATCAGAAGAGATACAAAACTGGTTAGACGATAATTATAAAAGCTACTTAGATAAAAAAACATCTGATGATGAATTCAACTGGTTAAAAGATATACATGGAGCCAAAATTTTAGACCATTTATTTGCAGAATTAACCGAGAAACGAGTCAAGTTTAAAAAGACGAAACATTCTTATGAATTAACTAAATGGCTTGTAGAAAACAATCCAGCTTGCTTACAAGAAATAGTTGATTTATTGAAGAAAATTTTGGCTCCTCATCCTTAATGGGACTTCTTGCATAGTTCCTACTCAAACCCCTCTATCAAATGAATGTCTTGCTCAAAAACCTGTGCTGTTGATAATCTTACAATTCCCCCTTAAACGCTTTGTCAAGGATAGATGGCATGAGGGCATCCAATTCGGCGGCGGTTTCGGCTTGCAGGCGCTTGAGTGTGTCTACTTTGGCTTGGAAGTCGTCGAGATAGGCGACGATGCGGTGTTGTTCGGGGAGGGGGGGAAGAGGAAACAGCATTTTTTTTACCATATTTGTGTTCAGATTTGGTTGACCTTGACCTCTAGCTGCCCATTCTCTAAACCATTGAGTCTTTGAACGCAAGAAGTAATACAAGTATTCTTTTAATATATCTTCAGTGAAATCTATAAATGCTTGGATTCCATCATTAAAAGTAGTTTCAAATGTACAAATTTTAGGAACACCTAACGTAGCCCCACTATTAGTTAACATCAGCGTATTGGCTTGTACGTAACGGGTATTTGAAAGACCCGCTTCTTTAATTGTTGCTGTATAACTATTTAGATATTTTATGTCATCTTTTGTTAAATCACCAACTTTTAAAAAAGGTATAGAACCATCATAGTATGTGGGACTACCAGCAGGACGTGGAGAACCGCCTCTAACTACTTCACAAACTTGTTCAAAAGTTTTATTAGGGTATTTTTTTGTAGCTGTGCTAAATATGTTTATCAAACTACTTTCCCAAATATCCTCAGCCTCCTCAACACTCTGCCGTCGCAGCCCCCGCACTTCCTCCACCTTAGTCGCCAGTTCCTCTATTCGCGCCACGATACGCCGTTGCTTGTCTAGGGGGGGTGGGAGTTCTGGAAGTTCCTTAACACTTCCGTCCTGTCTCGCCCTAACAATTTCCAAAAATTGACTAATAGCTAATTGGATTTTATTATCAACAATCGGCACGCCAATATTCATTAACTTTTGACCGTTAACATTAGGCTGTGCAGACCCTTCTTTTTCTTCTATAATTTGTCTCCAATAAACATCAGATTGAAAAAAATAGTACAAATAGTCAGAGCATCCATCTCCTTTGGGACGCACACGAATTAAATAAGAAGCAAAAACAGCAGCAGGTGCTTCTTTTACTAAATGAGTTTTGCCAGTTGTTGCTCCCGTCCTAGCAAATAAAATATCATTTGGTTTGAGCAAATACTTCTCCGGCTGTTCGCATTGGCAATAAGGAACTGTATCCCAACTAATTTTTCCATCTTGCAAATCCGTAATCCGAACCAATTTTACTCCCAAAATTTCTTGTGAAGCGCTTGCTGTAAAACCATATTGGGGATGTTCAGTAAGGCTAGATAATGGAACAATTGGGAAGTCATATCTTAAAAGTGTATTAAATATAATAGTTGCAGCAGCCCGAACCATCAATTCTGATTGAGTTTGCTTAAAAGTTAGTTCGATCATTCATCTTTCTCCGTTAACGCATTCTTGATTTCACCCAAAATTTCTAAAATTCGCTGCTCTTTTGCCCAGATATCAGCAATCAATTGCTCTGGAGGCAGATGTTCAAAATCATTCTGAGTATTTGGGTTTTTCTTGTCAAGGTTGAATATAGGCCAGTAAATTGCATCAGCCTTAGCTTGACAATTCTTAGAAATCTCACGCTGCTTTTTCTCCTCTTGTTGACGTTGTAATTGTTCCTCTTTCAGTTCTTTAATTTGCGCTTTAATTTCCTTATTTTTTTGAGGTGGTGCAAAATCCAGAATTGAGCCAGTTAGAGTTTTAATCTGTATTTCTAACTCCTTAATCTTCCGAGCGCATTGGTTAGCGATTTCCTCAGCTTCCCTAGCAGCATCCCAATAAGGTTGCGCTTCAGCTTTAGCTTTCTCGTAAGTTTCCCTAAAATTGTACTTCCAAGCCCGTTCATTTTCTTCTCGGTTATTCCACCAGGCTAAACAATCGTTAAACTCATCATCTTGAATCGGTTTAGTTTTGCTGTAATTCTTGCGACCATCAGATAGCGTTAATTCATAATACCAAATCTCCTCGGTAGGGCTTGACGCATCAAAAAATAGCAAGTTTGTGGGTATAGCTGTATAAGGTGCAAAGACTCCATTCGGTAATCTAACAATAGTATGTAAGTTTAATTCAGTGAGCAATTTTTCCTTGACTTTCGCACAAACATTATCCCCAAACAAGGTGCCATTCGGGATTACAATCCCTGCTCGTCCTGCTTTCGGTTTACGTTTCAGCAAACGCATAATTAACTGAATAAATAGCAGTGCTGTTTCCGATGTTTGCATTTCTGGAGGAAAATTCCCCTTAATTTTTGCTTCTTCCTCACCCCCAAATGGTGGATTCGTTAGAATAATATCTACTTGGTCTTTAACTCCAATTTGAGCAATGGTTCTGGCTAAACTATTTTTTCGCTCAACGTCTGGATACTCAACACCATGCAATAGTAAATTCATTTGAGCCAGCATAAAGGGCAGTGGCTTTGCTTCAATTCCAGACAAGCTTGATTGTAGAATTTTCCAATCTTTCGGTTGGCATTGTGCTTTTAGATATTCGTAAGCTTCCACTAAAAACCCAGCCGTTCCACAAGCAGGATCATGAATTGTTTCACCCAGTTTGGGGTCAAGCGCTTTCACCATAAACCGCACAACTGGGCGAGGGGTATAGAACTCACCTGAATCTCCAGCAGCGTCCCGCATTTCCTTGAGCATAGACTCATAGAAATTGCTGAGAATGTTGACTTCTTCAGAGTTGTCAAAGTGAATCGCATTAACCTTAGTCAACACATCCCGCAACAGTGCGCCGCTAATCATGCGGTTAGTAACATCGTTGAACACTTGGCGAATAACATCTTTGCGATCGCGCCCCGTTGCACTCTGTAGACTCCGCAGGTAAGCAAATAGACCTGGGCGTTTAGTGCCGTCTGGAAATGTAAATTCTTCATTATTAATGAATTTCAGCAAGTCCTCGCCACTCCTTCCCTCATCATCAGCCGCCCAATCACGCCAACGATAGGGAGATTCTATCAAAGGTTTATACTTGTTCAGTGTTCCCTCTAAAAAAGCCTCGTCTTCTCTGACTTTCTCCACATCATCTAAAAGCTTGAGAAACAGAATCCAGGTTAATTGAGGTAAACGGTCTAATTCTCCATTCATCCCCTTATCTTTTCGCATGATGTCACGCGCAGATTTAATCACGCTACCGAGATGCTGGGCAGTGGTGACGGGTTGATCGGTTTTTTTTATGGTGCGCTTGGGCATTTTGATAAATACTAAAGAAAGTACGACGGGTAGAGAAAGTTTTTAATATATTAATTAAAACCTAATATAATAATTTTTGGAGTTCGGTAATTACTTTTTTAAGATTTTCTTCTGTACCAAATATTTTAAATATTGTAAACACATCTCCGTACTGATTAAACTCAGAATATTTAAGAAGAGACTTCGGAATTTCTAATGCTTCTATTCCTTTTTTTTCATACTTATGTAAAAAAGTTTCTAAAACTGCTTTTTGCTCTTGATTATACTGCTTAAACCATTGTATGTTTTTGCGAACTTTTCCGGCTCGTTCCTTCCAAGTAAATTTCGGAGAAAGGATAAAATCGACGGGTTCTCTAAAAGTATAGTTAATTCGCTCAAGACCTCCTATAACAGCAGAAGCATACACAACCCCTCGCCTACCTAACTCTCCACTTGGCTCTTCCCAGTATATTCTTTCAAAATCTATTTCTAGGTTAGAAAGAATTTGAGTATTAAATTCATATAAACAGCTTCCTTTAATTCTCAAAATAGCATTTTTTCTTTCGTTACCTCCAGCATTCTGAATGTCAACGCAATTATACGAAAGCTCAAAGCTTAGAGCTAATTTGTCTTTGAATTCGGTAAAAAATGGTAAAACTAATGAAATTTCTTTCGCAAGCTCAGTGATTTCAAATCCGACTTCAGTAAGTAATTCTCGTCTTAATTTAAAATTGATGGCATTATCAATTTTAAAAATTATATTTGAAATATCAAGTGGTGGAACTTCTTTCTGTAGCTTCTCTAGGCAGGTTGCTATATTATTATATATATAGACATTTCCCCCTCTATTATAACAATCAGTTTGTAAGTTATCCGCCAGTTCCTCAGTTTCTCGCTTTTTATTTCTAAAAAATTGATTATCCGAGGTAATAAAATGTACTATGTATGAGTCTAAGAGTGTCAGTATTGCTTCCCAGATAGCAGAATCTTTAAACTGCTGATTGTTCTCTCCATTAGGTTGAGTTTTTTCATTAACTCTCCTTAATGCTGATTTAGCGTGTTCCAATGTAAAAGGAATTCTAATGATTAATTCTTCTAACTCAGCCAATCTTTCTATAACAATAGCTTCAATTTGATCTTTTTCAGGAAGTTCATAAGGCTTTATAGAACTCATCAATAATTTGATAGTTTCAAAGTTTTTATTAATTGCTTCAACCGATTCTATTCCTATTTTAACTGTATTCCTAATAATTTCTTCCTCAATAATTTCTGGGAAACCAATTTTTCCGTTACTTTGTTTAAGGATGTAAAGCAATGCAGAGCCCATCGCGGTTTTTAGTAAAAGATTAGAATCTTGACACCATATATTTGTATCAATTACTACACAAATTGGTTTTTGTTCTGCTGACATGACAACGCCTTTCAGTTTTCTCTAAGCCGAATACAACAAATTTTGTAATTGATCTACTGCTTCCTTTAACTTATCCCGCCCCCCAAACTTTGCTGCAATTTCTGACACCTGGCCATATTGCTGCTCAACTGATTTTACTTTTAGTGCTGCTGGTAAGACTAGCTGTTGTAGCCCCCCTTGAGTATAACTATCAAGCAAAAGTTCAAGGATGGCTTTAGCATCAGCAGAATACTGATCAAAGAAATCTTTCTTCTTGCGCTTTAGCCGTTCTGCTCGTTGTTTATAAGTCATCACGGGAGAATTAAAGGCAATATGACAGAGTAAATCAAATGGGTCAGCTTCAAGTTGATTTGTTGCAACTTTTAAATCGTCAAAATCAATTCCTCTGTTGGCTAACTCCTCAATAATTTGCGATCGCTCCTCTGAATTAGTCCATCGCTGTTGAATTTCCAGGGCTGAACGGTAGAGGGTGCGAACTTGCTCTCTGGTATAGTCTACCAGCTTAAAGGACTTAAGACGGTTGCCGTTGGGATCAAGTTCATAGACTATTTCTCCTATGACTTCGCACTGACCCCCATCAAAGTAATATTTGCGGGGGGGTTCATCATCATCTTCTGGGACACCCGTAAAGCCACGAAGGGCATCATCTTTAATCGGTTCAATTTCGTCTGATTCTACTGAGGGTTGCTCTGGTTCAATGACTTCTTGGCTTCCTTCAACCGTTTGTCCCTCATCATTCATCGTTTCAGTTTGAATCAAAGCGGGTTGACCGTCGAACTTTGAATCGGCAAATAAGCGGGTGCTGTTGGTGTAGTCAAGGATATTAAAGAACAGTTTGCCGTTATCTTCATCTACGCGAGTACCACGCCCGACGATTTGCTTAAAGTCAGTCATTGACCGGATGACTCGCACCAGGACAACGTTTTTGCAGGTGGGGATGTCTACACCCGTTGTCAACAGTCGAGAAGTTACTGCAATTACGGGTGTTTTTGTCAGCACATCCTTAAACTTATAAAGCTGTGATTTTCCTATGTCGCCTGCGTCTGAGGTTATACGACAAACATAATCAGGATATTGCCTGGTAAGGTCGCTGTTAAAGTTGTTGAGCGCCGCTATCATTTCTAAAACGTGATCCTCATCCACACAAAACACAATGGTTTTAGCAAAGCGGTCAGTTTTCTCAAGAAAGTTACTGATGTGACGTGCGATCGCGTCTGTTCTAACTTTAAGAGAAACAGCCCGTTCAAAGTCTCCCGTCTGATATTCTTCATCTGGAATGGTGCGCCCATAGCGGTCGAGGTCGTCTGGATTGGGTCGCCATCCCAAAGCATCGTAACTCGTTGTCACCCGATGAACTCGATAGGGGGCTAAAAACCCATCTTCAATCCCTTGGGCTAAGGAGTAGGTGTAAAGCGGATTACCAAAATATTTATAAGTATCAATGTTGTCATCTCGCAGAGGTGTTGCAGTTAATCCTAATTGATAAGCAGGACTAAAATATTCAAGGATTTCTCGCCAGTTACTATTATCACGCGCACTTCCTCGATGACACTCATCAATCACAATAAAATCAAAAAAACCAGGACTATATTGTCGATACAAACCAGGGCTATTCTTATCTTTAGCAATTGCCTGGTAAATAGCAAAATAAATCTCACGACTTTTGACAGGTTCTCCTTGAATTTTATGAATGATATCCTCTGGAAAAGCAGAGAAATCTTTGAGGATTGGGTCATCAACTAAAATGTTTCGATCTGCTAAGAATAAAATTCTAGGTTTGCGGTGTTCATTCGTTATATTCCAACGGAGATTCCAGAGGATTTGACAAATCTGAAAAGCAACAGTCGTTTTACCTGTACCCGTAGCCAGAGTTAACAATAAACGCTGTTGACCACTGAGGATAGCTTTGATAACTCGATGAATCGCAATGCGTTGATAATACCGAGGAATTTTCCCTCCTGTTAAATCAAACGGTGTCAGCAAGTCCTCTGCAACTTGATTGCTTAACCCTTCAGATTTTCTAAACCTTTCCCATAACTCATCAGGG
>DATNRE010000327.1:0-12099 GCA_036703685.1 Candidatus Obscuribacterales bacterium | reverse complement strand
AAGCATAAACTTGATTCGGTAAATCCTGTTTTTGACAGAGTTGCGGATGCAATTGTCCGAAAATTCCTAACCGTTTTCCCTGTAACCATAGGGAAGCTGTGCGTCCGGGGTGTAACAATTCTAGGGTAGATTCCGGTTTATATTCAACGGTTAAATTCAAGCGTTGAAATACCGCTTCTAAAATCCCTTTAGCTTCAAACCAAGTTAGGGGTTGCTCCTGACCACTGCGAACCCAACGGCCAAAACTGCGATCGCCTCCCATAATTCCGGCCACGGCATCTTGTTCACGATATTGATCGCCTTCTTTCCAGAAAATTCTACCGATTTCAAAGCCATTTAACGGCCCATTCCCATTTTCTAAATTATAAACAAAGGCATCAATTAATCCGGTTAACATTTCGGTGCGTAATGCCGAATATTCCACAAACAAAGGGTTATCTAAAACCACTTGATTATCTCCCTCAGTTTTAACTAAGGAATAGTGCATTAATTCCGTTAATCCTTCCCCGCGAAATGCCGCCCGAATTTGTCGGGTTGCCACCTGTTCTAAGGGGAGATAACCCGATACTCCTTGACGGGGTAAAGTATCACGGAATTGATCATATCCGTAGAGACGGGCAACTTCTTCGATTAAGTCAATTTCTCGTTCTAAATCTCGATAACGATAGGGGGGAACCGTGACTTGCCAAATAACAGAATTACCGTGAGATTCCCTAACTAATTTACATCCTAAAGCTGTCAGTGTTTTCTCTACTTCTTCAGGTAATAAATAGGGAGATTCGGCTCGTTTTAGTTGTCCTAGAATGGCATTAATTCGATCTAACCTTAATGTAATTTCAGGAGTCTGAATTTCTAGGGAACTGCGATCGCTTTCTTGACGAACAGGAACCCCGGAAGCTAACTCTTTTAACAATAAAATTGCCCGCCGACAAGCTAACTCTAATTCCGCCTGATTAACTCCGCGTTCATAACGGGTAGAAGATTCACTGCGTAAACCTTGCGCCCGAGCAGAACGACGAATAGTAATCGGAGAAAAGATAGCCGCTTCTAACAATATATTTTGAGTTTGGGCAAAAACTTCTGTTTCTTCCCCTCCCATCACTCCAGCTAAAGCTACGGGATAATTATTAGCCGTGATTAACAGATTTTGTTCTTGTAATTTCCGAGTTTGACCATCTAAGGTTTTAATCGATTCATCGGATTTAGCAAACCGCACACCCACGGTTAAATCTTGAGAGGAAGTCACCTGTTTTAGACGATCTAAATCAAAAGCATGAAGCGGTTGTCCCCATTCCAATAAAATATAATTTGTGACATCCACCACATTATTAATGGGGCGTACTCCCGCCGCTTGTAAACGTCGTTGTAACCAATCGGGAGACGGGGCAATTTTTACCCCTTGAATAATTGTGCCAATATAGATCGGACAAGCCGTTTTATCAGCAATTTGAATTGCTAAAGATTCAGATTGATTCGGCTGTTCAATTAACAACTCTGGCGGTTGAGGAATTCTTAAATTTTCCCCGGTTAAAGCCGCAACTTCCCGGGCAATTCCCACCATACTTAAACCATCGGCGCGGTTGGCCGTTGCGGTTACATCTAAAATGACATCATCTAACCCTAATAACGGTCTAATATCACTCCCTAATGTGGGATTTTCTAGGTTAAAACTGTGAATTCCCGATGAGTCTTTTTCTAACCCCAATTCAGCTAAAGAACAAATCATCCCCTCCGAAGGGACACCCCGCAATTTAGTTTTTTTCAGGGTTAAATTAATTTTAGGTAGATGGGTTCCTAAAACCGCCACCGCCACCACCATTCCCGATGCCGCGTTGGGGGCTCCACAGACAATATTTAGGGGCTCAGACCCCCCAATATCCACTTGACAAACCCTTAATTTATCCGCATTTGGGTGTTGTTCGGCTTGGACAATTTTTCCCAGGACAACCCCATCGGCCCAGGAACGTAAATCCTCAATATCTTCTACCTCAAACCCCGCCACCGTTAGGGTTTCCGCCAACTCCTGGGGGGTGATTTCGATATCTACCAGTTCTCGCAACCAATTTAGAGAAATACGCATCGTTGTTCGTTTTCAATGTTCCTAATCTATTGTTGCACCAAGTCGGGTGTTGAGTGTTTGTTGTTGATTGATGATTAAGGGATTGAAGCTCAACCCCTGAAATTCTAGGGATTTTGTGTTATAATGAAGACGTCAATACACTCAAATATTGCGACAAAAGCAAGATTAATGATTAGGAGTGCCTATAAAACGTTTCAGATCAAACAAATGCCAATGCTTCAAGGGTGGCATGGTTTTTGAAGAATAAGTAGAAACACAAATCAAATATTCCATGGTCTGTCGTGTGGGTTTTGCAAGTTTTCCGTTCACTGGTACAAAGCAATCTCAAACATCATGAGCTACTGTGTCAATCCAGCCTGCCCTCAACCTGAAAATTTAGATGATGCCATTAAGTGTAAGGCTTGTGGCTCAAAATTGCTACTGAGAAACCGCTATCAAGTGGTTCAACCCTTGGGAAAAGGAGGATTTGGAGCGACATTTCTAGCGACTGATATGTCCTTACCTGGAAATCCTAATTGTGTAGTTAAACAACTGCGACCCACCGCCACATCAACCCGCATTTTAGAAATGGCGCGGGAGTTATTTCAACGGGAAGCGAAAACCCTAGGTAAAATTGGTGATCATCCCCAGATTCCTCGCCTGATTGATTATTTTGTTGGGGGAAAACAGTTTTATCTGGTACAAGAATATGTGGATGGTTATACCTTAAAACAAGAGGTTAAAGGACAGGGAGTTTTTGACGAAGCCCAAGCGAAAAAGTTTTTGCGGGAAATTCTACCCATATTAGATTATATTCACAGTCAAGAAGTCATTCATCGAGATATTAAACCTGCTAATATTTTACGACGTCGCCTTGATCAAAATTTGGTTTTAATTGACTTTGGAGCGGTTAAAGATCAAGTCAACCAAGCCACGATGATGGGAACTGGACAGACGGCTTTTACTAATTTTGCCATCGGCACTTCGGGGTTTGCCCCGCCGGAACAAATGGCTTTACGTCCGGTTTATGCTAGTGATATTTATGCCGTGGGCATGACCTGTGTTTATTTGATGACGGGGAAATCTCCTAATTCCTTTGAAAGTAACCAAGTGACAGGGGAAATTTTATGGCAACCCCATTTAGATGTGAGTGATTCCTTTGGAAGTATATTGCAACGAATGTTAGAATTTTCGGTGCAGTATCGCTATCAATCGGCCCAAGATGTTCTACGAGCCTTAGATTCTGAGTCTACCTATAACGGTCTTGCCGACGGCATGGTGATGCAACAGAAATCTAGCTCAACTTCTAATTCAAAATTACCAACTTCTACGGATGAAGCGACGGTTTTCAATGAAAATACCGGGTTAATGTTACCTTCAGAACGAATAGGAGCACAAATTCGAGAAAGAAAGCAACGGTCAGACCAGAAAAAATCAGGAAAACTCGCAGGAGATAAGAATATTTATGATCAAACTTCTCTGATGAGTAGTTTTAGTTCGATTCAAGGTGCGCCAGTAAGTATGATTTCGGACTCCCGTAATAATCGCTCTTTAAATTCCACATCTGCCCCTGTAAATTCAGGCACAAAATGGAATGAAAATACATTAAAAACAGCCTATACAAAAGGCAGACGGGATTTTGCAGACTGTGAATTAACGGGTTTGAATTTAGAAAATTTTGAGGGCTCTGGCACTAATTTTTATGAATCCCGTTTAAGTAATACAAATTTTCAAGGTGCGGATTTAACCGAAGCGAATTTTGGTCGAGCTAGATTAACAAATGCTAATCTGAGAAATGCTAAATTAGTCAAAGCCTACATGAGTAATGCTAATTTAGAAAAAGCTGATCTTCGAGGTGCAAATCTTAGAAATGCCTGTTTAAATCGAGCTAATTTACGCGGGGTAAATCTCTGTGGTGCAAATCTTACCGATGCCATCGTCACCGATGAACAATTAGCGATGGCTAAACTAAATGGGCGGACAATTAGACCCAATGGAAAACGCAAAGGCTGGTGGTGGTGGTTTTAAAATCCGGTCATCAGACATCAGTAACGGGTCTATCTGGTCTTTTGGTGTTCCCTGTTAAAAACCGAATTGAGCCAACTCAATACCGAATAAAATTGTTAACAATGGAGGCGAATATAATGGCACTCACCCCCCAAGAGATCGCAGATTTAATGCCGGATACAAGTCAGTTAGAAAGTGACGAGCCGGGAATGGAAAGTGATTTATATTATTTACAATTAGCCCTATTAGTTTCTAGTTTAGATTGGCTCTGGAGAGAGCGAGAGGATTATTTTATCGGAGCTAATTTAACCCTATATTATAGTCAAAAACAACTGAAAAATCGAGAACTAACAAGCCCGGATTTCTTTGTGGTTAAAAATACCGTTAAAACTCCCCGTCCGTCTTGGGTAGTTTGGCAAGAAGAAGGTCAATATCCCGATATAATTATTGAATTAACTTCTGATTTAACCGCCAAAATTGATCGGGAAGACAAGAAAAACCTCTATCAAAATCGGTTTAGAACTCCCGAATATTTTTGGTTTTCCCCCGAAACCTTAGAGTTAGCTGGATTTCGTTTAAACAGCGAAAATTACGACCCTATTTTAATCAATGAATCCGGGTTATTCTGGAGTCAGGTATTAGGATTATATTTAGGAATTCATAATCAACAACTGCGTTATTTTAGTCCAGAGGGTGAATTAATTGCCACCCCCACCGAAACCGCACTCCAAGCTTTTTCCTTAGTAAACAGCGAACAGCAACAGACGGACGGGTTAACCGAATAACTGAGAAAACCAGAAAAGACCCACCGTAGTCCGTCCGTACACCAGTGTTTTTAGCCAAACAAAACCCTTAAGATGAGAAAAACAGGTTATAATTTGTTACGGAAGTTAGCAAAACTTAAGTTTTATGAGTAAACCCGCCGTGAATTCGTTTTTTGTTGGCCGTGCCTTAGCCGAGGGACTGTACGAACAACTGGGAAATAGTCTGAGCAACGCTCTGAGTGAACTGGGGAAATTTGATGCCGAACAGAAAGAACATCTACGCTCATTTACCCAACAGGTGATGGAGCGCGCCGCCCAAGAAGTGACCACCGTTGTTGGCGATAGCAACTTTCCCAGTTCTAACAGTGAACCTGTAGACTTGCAAGCCACTATTGACGAACTGCGGGCCGAAGTTGCGGAATTGCGCTCCGAACTGCAAAAGTACCGTAATCGTACCGTTTAAACTCTTTTGTAGTCAAAATACGCGCTTATTGGGTTAACTTCATTGTGGAAACGGTTGTGTCAGTTCCTGTTGATCATTCAGTTCGGGGTTCGGGTTCAGAACAACGAATTAATCCGCCTTTAGTCCCCCCTCCCGGCAAAAATTATGGGGGAAAAGCCTACCGTTGGAACCGCAAAAATTATTCCCGTCAACGACGTTTTATTGATATTTGGACGTTTGTTCTGACGTGGTTAATGTGGTTGTGGGTCGATGGTAAAAAATGGAGTTACTGGGGCGGTTTTACCGAAGATAAAAAAAATGCTCGTCGTCGAGCGCAAGCAATTTGGGTTAGAGAAACTTTTTTAGACTTAGGCCCGACTTTCATTAAAGTTGGACAATTATTTTCCACCCGGGCGGATTTGTTCCCGAATGAATACGTCGAAGAACTGTCCAAACTCCAAGATAAAGTTCCCGCCTTCAGCTATGAACAAAGCGAAGAAATTATTCAAGAAGATCTCGGTAAAACCGTTCATGAGTTATTCCAAGATTTTGATCCGATTCCCCTAGCGGCGGCGAGTTTGGGTCAGGTTCACAAAGCCCAACTGCATTCGGGGGCGGATGTGGTGGTCAAGGTTCAGCGCCCAGGACTCAAAAAATTATTTGAAATTGATTTAGCGATTTTACGGGGGATTGCCCGTTATTTTCAAAATCATCCCCGTTGGGGAAAAGGTCGGGATTGGGTAGGCATTTATGATGAATGTTGTCGGATTTTATGGTTAGAAATTGACTACCTGAATGAAGGTCGCAATGCCGACACCTTTAGGCGTAATTTCCGCAGTTGTGATTGGGTGAAAGTGCCGAGGGTTTCTTGGCAATATACTTCCCCCCGAGTTCTGACTTTAGAGTATCTTCCCGGGAATAAAATTAGCAATTATGAAGCCCTAGAAGCCTCGGGACTCGACCGGAAAGAACTGGCACAAATGGGAGCCAAAGCCTATTTAGAACAACTTCTCAACCATGGTTTTTTCCATGCTGACCCCCACCCCGGGAATATTGCCGTCAGTCCGGGGGGAGAATTGATTTTTTATGATTTTGGTATGATGGGACAAATTACGTCCAATCTGCGGGAAAAATTGATGGAAACCCTGTTTGGCATCACTCAAAAAGATGGCGATCGGGTGGTTAAATCCTTAATTGCCATGGAGGCGATCGCACCTACGGGGGATATCGGCCCGGTACGTCGGTCGGTTCAGTATATGCTGGATAACTTCATGGATCAACCGTTTGAAAATCAATCGATTGCCGCCATTAGTGATGATTTGTATGAAATTGCTTATGACCAACCGTTTCGTTTTCCCGCCACCTTTACCTTTGTGATGCGGGCATTTTCGACTTTAGAAGGAGTCGGAAAAGGACTCGACCCCGAATTTAACTTTATGGAGGTGGCACAGCCGTTTGCCATACAGCTTATGTCTAATGGAAATCTTCCCAATACTGCTAATAGTATTTTTAATGAATTCAGCCGCCAAGCGGTTCAAGTGGGCTCCTCGGCCTTTGGATTACCCGGACGCATTGAAGATACCCTCGAGAAACTCGAACAGGGAGATATCCGAATGCGGGTGCGTCTGGCCGAAACTGACCGGGCGTTAAGACGGATGAGTAATGTGCAAATGGGGACGAATTACACCGTCCTGATCGCTGCCTTGACTCTATCAGCCACACTGTTATTCATTAGTGATAAAGTGGGATTAGCTCTGTTTGTAATATTCTTAGCTGTTGCTCTGGGAATTACTTTCTTGAGACTATTACGACGCATTGATCGTTTGGATCGAATGATGTAAATATCTCATCTACTCGTCAACTGTTTTGTAATCGGGCTAAGTGATTCTCCTGGGTAAATATAAGGAAATTTGATAACCCAACCCGCTTGGGAGTTAGAGGTCAATCTTTACTTGTTTATGAAACGTTATTTTGCTGGCATGACGGATACGGGCAATGTTCGTAACGTCAACCAAGATTCTTATTATATTGATCCTGATGGCCGTTTTTTTATTGTCGCCGATGGTATGGGTGGACACGCCGGCGGTCAGGAAGCTAGTTCGATTGCTACTCAAACCATTAAAGAACACATCCTGAAGCATTGGGAGAGTTCTAAAAAATCGGACAGTATTCTCAAAGAGGCGTTTGTCGCGGCTAATCAGGCAATTTTAGACGAGCAAGACAAACATCCTGAACTCAGAGATATGGGAACAACGGCAGTTGTGGCCTTATTTCGGGATCAGGATAGTCCTTGGTTTGCTAATGTGGGTGATTCCCGTTTATATCGTTTACGGGGACATCAGTTAGAACAAATTACAGAAGATCAAACTTGGGTTGCCCAAGCGGTCAAACGCAATGCTTTAAATCAGGATGAAGCTCGCACCCATCCTTGGCGTCATGTTCTGTCCCAATGTTTGGGACGGGCAGATCTCTCGGACATTGCGATTGCTCAGATAGATGTCCAGTCGGGAGATCGCCTATTATTATGTAGTGATGGTCTGACCGAAGAACTTTCCGATGGGATTATTGCTTCCCACATGAAATCGATTCGAGCCTGTGATAAGGCGGCGACAACCCTAATCAAAGCTGCCAAAGATCGGGAGGGTAAGGATAATATTACGGTGATTGTGATCGCAATTGATTAAATACCAGAGTTAATCCCATGCGTGTGATTGGTTTGATTAGTGGGACTTCGGTGGATGGGATTGACGGCGCCCTGGTGGAAATTTCAGGTTCCCCGGGGGAATGGTCGCTGGAATTCTTGACCGGAGC
The DNA here is from genome assembly GCA_036703685.1 of Candidatus Obscuribacterales bacterium. Classification (GTDB taxonomy): domain Bacteria; phylum Cyanobacteriota; class Cyanobacteriia; order Cyanobacteriales; family Microcoleaceae; genus Planktothrix. The sequence goes on along the minus strand of DATNRE010000327.1, from coordinate 4,016 downwards.
CACGATTCCCTATCCTGGGGAGTTGCGATCGCAAATTTTAGACTTATGCGCTGGAAAGCCTCTATCCCTAGCAGAATTGGCTGAATTAGATGATGCGATCGCTCAGGTTTTTGCCCATGCTGCTTTAACTCTACAACAGTCCTGTGAACCGGCGGAACTGATTGGCTCCCACGGTCAAACGGTGTTTCATCGTCCCCCCCAAGGCGATCAACTCGGTTACAGTCTGCAACTGGGACGGGGAGAGGTGATCGCCCAGTTAACGGGGTTAACCACCGTCAGTAATTTTCGGGTAGCCGATATCGCCGCCGGAGGTCACGGCGCGCCCCTGGTTCCCCTTCTTGATACCTATTTCCTTCGCCATCCCCACTCTGATCGCTGCATTCAAAATTTAGGGGGCATTGGCAATGTGACTTATCTTCCTAAAACCGATCACCCGATCTTAGGTTGGGATACGGGGCCGGGAAATGCCCTCATAGATTTAGCGGTACAGCATTTTTCTGGAGGCTCCCAAACCTATGACCGGGATGGAGCCTGGGCGGCGACGGGAACGCCCTGTATGGCCCTAGTCGAACAATGGTTAGAGCAGGATTTTTTTCAACAACCGCCCCCCAAATCAACGGGACGGGAATTATTTGGGGTGGAATATTGGCAACGCTGTTTAAGGGAAGCTGAACTCTATAATTTAAGTCCTGGGGATATTTTAGCCACCTTAACGGAATTAACCGCCGTTTCGATTTATCACAGTTATTCTGAATTTTTACCCCAGTTACCCGATCAGATTCTATTATGTGGCGGTGGTAGCCATAACCATTATTTAACACGGCGTTTACAAACTTTATTCGCCCCGATTCCCGTTTTTTCGACGTCCGAACTCGGCTTAAATGCTGATTTTAAAGAAGCCATCGCTTTTGCTGTTTTAGCCTATTGGCGACTATTAGAAATTCCGGGGAATTTACCCTCGGTAACGGGCGCGGTTTCAGAAGTTTTATTGGGAGAAATTCACCCGGTCTTGACCCCCAACGTGATAAGATCCACATCAATCACTTAAATCGATAGGATTTTTTCAATCTTGGTGCAAATAAGGGTAGCACTGTGACTCACACATTTTTGATGGAATCTGGTCAATGGTTAATAGAAGGACATTGGATTGATCGGAGTCAAATGCCAATTTCCCTTCGCGGAAAAACGGTGGTTGCTTGGCATCAAAGCGACTGGTTTAGTATGGTGACAAAATTAGTTTTCCCCAATAGCGATCGCGAAGACATTATCTTACAGTATCGGGGACGATTAGATGGTAATGAAAGAGAATATACGTTTGTTTTACAACATAGTCAACTCGGTAAAATTGAAGGCGAAGGTTTAATTAACCCCGAATCTATTGTCCAACGTTATCGAGTTTTAGGGGATGAACGTCAACGTCGGAATGGCTTTGAAACCATCAGAAAAGTTGATTCTACTCACTACTATTATTGTAGTGGAATTATGGCGGGGCATTCTTTGAATTTAATTAGTGTGATCGAAGCGACCCTAGAACGTAAATAATCAATCAGTATTCAGGGTTGATCTCCAATATCAATTTAACCCTAAGTGAATTGACCTCAGCAGTTTGATGCCAGGTTACCTTTGACTTGTCTCCGAGGGACGGAAACAAGTTAAAGGTAGAGGTCGCCGACTGAAATAGTTTCAAGGTCTACTCCTGGGCAAAATTGGGTTCGAGTCCCCAATGGTGTTTGAGAAAATGTTGATACATATTTTCTCTGACCATCATGTGTTCATAAAGGTTAATTAGAAACTCTTGAGCCTGTTCTGGACTCATCTGACCGACTTGCATCTTAAAGGAAGTGAGGTTGAATTGTTGCTCAAGAGATAACTCTGCGGGTTGATTCATGGCTGACTCCTACGGGTTCTCCAGTATTGTTAACAAGTGTAACAAGTATTTGACAAATTGTCTACTATCCTCTAAGAAGATAGGTATTCTTATGAAGATAGCAAATATTTTTAGACATGGTGTAGCACAGGATACGAGTTTTGACTACAACCCCTAAAGATCCCAAGACTCAAGGGGAATTGAAGACTTATTAATTGCGGAATCCTTTAATTTGGATGTGTTAGAGTAATATAGGGGATTTAAAAATCTTATAGATTTTTTATATTTGACTCATAAGGATGTGTAATTCAAGATGACTCTTTCTCAGACTAATCAACCTAAGCCCCTGTGGAGTCGGTTCCGTTTTCTTCCCTACGGTGTACTAGGTCTTCTGATTTTTTATTTCAATTCGACTTGGGATTCTAATATTTTTGTTAAGGGATATTTAACACTCCTAGAAGTACAAACTTCTATGGTTTTGTTATACTTTATGATGGGCAGGTTTTCCAAAAGCCCCACCCGCAAAATCGATCTTTAATTTCTACCGATTTGACCTAGATTAGTCTTTTGAATATTTTAAATTCAGGAGAAAACCTCATGAAAAATAAATTCTTAGCCGCCTTACTCGCTTTCTTTTTAGGTGCATTTGGGATTCATAAGTTTTATTTAGGAGAAAACTTTGGGGGAATTATCTATTTCCTATTTTCTTGGACTTTTGTTCCCGCTATTCTTGCCTTCTTTGATTTTCTGGGTTTATTATTAATGTCTGAGCAAACCTTTAATGCTAAATTTAATCCCGGTTTCTACAATGCCACCTTAAACGGGACTAATTCTCGTCAAGATGTGACGATCGCCATTGCTCAACTGAAAAAACTCTATGATCAAGATGCGATTACCGCCGAAGAATATGAAGAAAAACGTCGCAAATTATTAAATGAATTGTAAATATTAATAGGAGTGGCATTCAAGGTGTCTAATCTATCCCAATGGTTTCAGAAAACCCCGCAGTGGTTATACTGGTCTTTATTTCCCGTATTAGGAGGGTTAGCCATTGTTTATGCGGGGAGTAAAACCAAAACCCAATCCTGGGTTTACACGGGTTTAGGGTTTGTGGCGGCGGCTTTTATCTTATCAAATACTTCCTTGAGTGGGATTCTTTGGATTGCTCAAATTGCTACGGCGATCGCCCTAAAAAAAGAATTTCTCGCCAAAACCTATCCTAACTCTTTAACCAACTCCCATGAATCCCACCTGATTAAATTAATTGCCAAACATCAAGATCAAATTGATATTAATAATTGTTCTAAACATGACTTAGTTCATGGCTTAGATTTACCGATTGTTTATGCTAATGAAATTGAAGAAATGAAACGGGAAGGCTATAATTTCACGAGTTTAGAAGAACTTTCCGAATTAATTGGAATTCCTGAAGCCACGTTAAAAAGGATTGAGCCTTTAGTTTCATTTGGGTTTGATATTAATAAAGAAATTCATCATTCCTGGCGACGGTTAAATGTTTTATCCATGGATGAATTAGTGAGTTTAGGACTCCATATCAATGCAGCTAAAATTATCGTTTTAGAACGTCAACAACGCGGGAGTTATAAATCTTTTCTCGATTTCAAAAAACGGTCAAAACTCCCGTTACATTTATATCGCCATATTTTATAATTAGAGATTATAGTATACAAATGCCTGCCAAAGATATTTACCACGACACCGTTAAAAATGCACTTATTAAAGATGGCTGGATCATTATCCATGATCCTCTAAGCCTCAAAATAGGTAATAAAGATATTTTCATTGACTTAGCCGCCGATAAGTTATTAATTGCTGAAAAGCAGGAACAAAAAATAGCCGTCGAAGTGAAAAGTTTCATTAGTCCATCTGAAATAGAAGATTTAAAAAATGCCCTAGGTCAATACATTTTATACGAGAAAGTTTTAAGCCGTTTGGGTTCTGAGAGAATACTTTATCTAGCGATTCGTGAACCTGTATTTAATCGTTTATTTACAGAAGAAATTGGCAAAATATTGTTAGAAGATAAAACACTTAAATTACTTGTTTTTGAACCAGAACAGGAGGTTGTGATTCAATGGATAAACTAAACCATTACCGCCAAATTATTGTCACAGTTCTCGACCCTTAT
>DATNRE010000326.1:0-2122 GCA_036703685.1 Candidatus Obscuribacterales bacterium | reverse complement strand
CCCGGATTCAGAACTAAAAACCAAAGGACAATTAACCGATGCAATTAGAGACAAGGACACCAAAGCCAAAGGATCGGAATTTTCCCGACTGTTCAACTTTGAGCAGGAATGTGGCTTCAAACACTTGGGCAAAGTCGGGTCGAAGCATCAGTTTTTAATCCCCATCGCGTAAAATTATCCCCAACTAAAACACCCATTAAGCCCCGACCTTTGGGGCTTCTGGGTGTGTTAGGCTTAATGTGTAGATTTTCGACAATAACCGACATCAAAAGGCTTAACGTTGACCTAATTAGAGAAGCAATCAAAACCCTTTTAGACTCACCCCAGATAACAAATATTGAACTCGGTAGGCAGTTGGGAGTGAGTGAGAGGGTAATTAGATACTGGAAAAAATTACCCATCTGGGAACAGGAAAGGCAAAAACTAATAAATGACCGTGCCGAAGCTATGGGACTAAATGATAGGCAACAGCGCAGGGAATACAGGGAAAATTTAGAAAAACAACAGCGAAATTTAGAGATATTAATGGATCAGATTTTTGCCAATTCCATGCGGGCTATAACACTTTCTAATAAAGTTTACGCAAATTGTTGCATGATGGATGACCCTTTGAAAGCCTGTGCAATAGCTGTTAAATCAGGGGCGCATATTCAAGCTAAGGTAGCACTACAAGGCGTTTCAGCTTACATTGCTATTATGAATCATCTATATCAATTCCATGTTTTAATTGAATACTTCGAGGGATTGGAGGAGGGGGAATAGTGCGATCGCATCCCCCCAACTTCTAACTCTATCCTTTAAGTTCTTTGGCTCGGTCAAAGGCTAGATTTAACAATTGCATCTCATAATTAGAATCAAACCCGCTTTGGTCTGGGTGATAAACTTTAGCCAATTCTCGGTAATTATTCTTGATTTCATCCCAGCTTGACCCCGGACTGCACTGTAAAATCTCCCACCAATCAAGTCTTGTGTTCCGTCCTATTTTGCCCTGAGTGTTGGTATGTTTACCCGTGCGATAATTCCGTCCGGGTTTTCCGAACTCAAGCTCTAAATGGTGCTTAACCCAATTAGCTTTTGTTCGCTCATTCAAGGGTGCAAAGGCTTCTAAATACTCTAATAAAAGTTGTCGATTATAGTTGTTATCGCGTCCCCCAAACACTGCACCAAAAAGCCAATCATTACAAATAAATGTTTTCCCGTCGCCGTTATGTTTATCACTGAAAGTTTCCCATAATTTATCCGGTGGTTGTTGTTTAGAGAATCTAGCTTTACGTTGACTTCTAGCATATTTAACTTGCTTTAATGTTTCATCGTCAAACAACTCGCCAAACTGTTGCTCAAAGGCGGTTGTATCTTCGTCTGGCTTGGGATTAGATGGGAAAACATAACCACAATCAGGGCATATTTTAGCAAAAATACTAATCATTGAATGGCAGTTAGGGCATTCTTTAAGCATTGAATCGTCATCGGGTTTTGGAGTTGGCTCTAATGTGATTACAACCTTTTTATTTAACATTCCTAACCGTTTCACGTTTCCCCCAAAGTCAAGGATCAAACAGTCTGATTTGTTCTGATAAGTTCTTAACCCACGCCCGGACATTTGAACATAGAGCGCTCTGGATTTTGTCGCACGGGATAACACTACAAAACTTATAGAGGGAACATCAAATCCTTCAGTAAGACAACCGATAGAACTAATAACCCGGATTTCACCACTTGCCAATTTATTAAAGGCAATTTGACGTTCAGAGGGTGGTGTTTTAGCATCCAGGTGCACTGTGGGAACCCCGGCGGCGGTCAGTAACTGGGTTTGGATTTGGCTTTGCTCCACACCGGAATTAAAAATAATCCCCGTCCGTCCGTCGCACAGTTCCAATATTTTTTCTGTAACAGCTTGCGGAACCTTTGACTTAATGAATTCCGATTCCATCTCCTTAACTTCAAAGTCACCCCCGGCGGTATCAAGGTTAGCTAAATCAACTAACCCGCCATAACCGTAGTAACGAGGTCTGGCCAGATAACCCCGTTCTATCAGTTCACCTATCCCCGGCCCCTGAGCTATTGCTTCAAAGTGCAAACCAAAATACTCCTCTGTAGATTTTAGTCTCCAAGGGGATGCGCT
>DATNRE010000325.1:0-6273 GCA_036703685.1 Candidatus Obscuribacterales bacterium | reverse complement strand
ATTTACAGAAGAAATTGGCAAAATATTGTTAGAAGATAAAACACTTAAATTACTTGTTTTTGAACCAGAACAGGAGGTTGTGATTCAATGGATAAACTAAACCATTACCGCCAAATTATTGTCACAGTTCTCGACCCTTATAGTCAGATTTCCTATGCTAATCTGAATATTCGGAATTGCAAAGTTTTTGATCTAATTAATGATCAATACTTAATCCTTTCAGAAGGTTGGGAAAATCAACGCCACATTCATAGTTGTTTAATTCATGTTGAAATCCTGAATCATAAAGTCTGGATTCAGTGTGATAATACAGAATATGGGATTACTAACGACCTCTTAAAAGCCGGGATATCTCAAGAAGACATTGTTTTAGGATTTCACGAACCTACAGTTAGAAAATATACAGGCTTTGGCGTTGCTTGAAGCCCCAAATCACAAGTCAAAAAACCTCTATAAATGCAAGGGATCAATGTCAATCGTAATATAAACAGAACCCGAATTAAAATCAGAGAATTTAGGTAAAATAATAGAAGAATCTTGAGAGGTTTTGAGCAGAATTTGCCAGCGATAACGATTAGCAACTCTCAGAATAGGAGCCGGAGCCGGGCCTAATAACTCAAAATCAGAATTAGGATTATTTTCTAATAAAAACTCTGCTAATCTTTGGGCTGTTTGTTCAACATCTTGCTGATTAAAACTACTTAACCGTAATAAAATTAAACGACCATAGGGCGGATAATTTAACTCCTGTCGCTGTTGTAATTCCGTAGCCACAAAAGACTCATAATCATGACGTTGTACCGCTTGAATGACCGGATGTTCCGGGGTGTAGGTTTGTAGAATTACTCGCCCGGGATCATTTCCCCGTCCCGCCCTTCCTGCGACTTGGACTAAGGTTTGAAAAGCCCGTTCACTAGCACGATAATCTGATAAATGTAATAACCCATCTGCTGATACAATTCCTACTAAACTAACGGACGCTAAATCTAATCCTTTAGTTAACATTTGGGTTCCCACTAATAGATCCGCTTCGCCATTAACAAACTGAGTTAATAAAGTACGATGGGCATTTTTTCGAGAGGTAGTATCACTATCAAACCGAATACATTTCAACTCAGGAAATAGGCGATTTAATTCCTCTGTAACCCGTTGCGTTCCACTGCCAAAATGTTTAAAATAAGGAGAGTCACAATCGGGACAGCGTTGGGGATAGAGTTGGCTATAATTACAATAATGACATCTTAAAAGTTGGGCGGCGTTTTCATGTTCATGATGATAGGCTAAGGATACATCACAATGGGGACATTCCATCACATAACCGCAACTGCGACAGGAAACAAAGGTACTATGTCCGCGACGATGAATAAATAATATTCCTTGTTGACGAGTTGCTTTTAATTGATGTAGGGCGGTTTGTAAATCATCACTAAAAATAGAGCGATTTCCTTGACGCAATTCTTTGCGCATATCGACTATTTTTATCGGCGGCATGGGTCGCGCTTGAATACGTTCGGGAAGGGATAAATAAAACCGATTTTGTTGAGTTTTTTGTTTAATTTCTAACCAACTTTCTAAGGATGGAGTTGCCGATCCTAATATTAAAGGACAATTTTCTAATTCCGCCCGCCATTGAGCAACTTTTCGGGCATGATAACAGGGAGAGGGTTGATCTTGTTTGAAACTACTATCATGTTCTTCATCTAAAATAATTAATCCTAATTTCGGTAAAGGTGCGAAAATAGCCGAACGAGTTCCGATAATAATTTGGGGTAAACCTAAAGTCATATTCCGCCAAGTATCATAACGTTCTCCATCGGAAAGAGCGCTATGATAGACAAAGACTTGTTCGCCAAAACGGGCGCGAAATCGGTCAGTTAATTGGGGAGTTAAGCCAATTTCAGGAACTAAGACTAGGGCAGATTTTCCGATGTTTAAAATAGGGGCGATCGCTTGTAAATAAACTTCTGTTTTTCCTGAACCCGTAACCCCGTGTAATAATATTTGAGCATAACTGGATAAACAGTTAATTGCTTGTAAAGATTGCGTTTGATATTGATTTAATATTTTCGGCTGATCGGAAGTTTGAAAAATCCCTTGATCCTGTCTGAGAACTTCTCTTTCAGTAATTACAATACAACCTTTTTCGGCTAAATTTTTTAATAAATTAGAACTGGTACTACAAATTTTAATTAAATCATTTAACCACAGTTCTCCCCCCTGTTGTTTGAGGACTTTAATCACCAGAATTAAAACTTCCTGTTGACGGGAGGTTAGATCTAAGGGGATCAAATCATCAACTAATGTCACCGCTTGTTTTAATTTGGGACGGGGGGGACTAGGGGGTTCTAAATAACTTTCGATCCATTTTCGTTGTAATAAATCCTTTAATCCTCGGGGAGAATTAATCACATTTTGTTTTAAATATTTCCAAGTACAATCTCCGGTAGCTGAAGACTGCAATAATTTTAAAATAGAAGCCGCCGCCGGATTCAAAAATAATTGAGCATCCTGGGGAATTGCTTCAGGAATTAAACGGATGCGACGCTGACTTTTGCCCAATAATCCTGGGGGTAAGGCTGTCCGAATTACTTGAATTAAAGGAGTTTGATAATAATTAGAGACTTGTTGTAAGAGTTGCCAATAAGTTGCAGGAAAAAAGCCATTACAAATAATATCTTCAACTGCTTTAACTTTATTTTCAGGTAAATCGGGAGGCAGTTTATCCATTAACTGGATCACAATTCCGCCTAATTGTTGATTTCCAAAAGGAACACTAACAATATCTCCAGGTTTGACAATTAACTCTTGAGAAAAGCGATAGGTAAATAGTTTTTGTTGTTCCTGTTCCTCGGAATTAAAACCATAAGGAATATCTACTAATACTTCAACAAATGAGCCTGAATTCAAAGCAGAATTATCCGCATCATTCTGACCGTAAGATGCACCCGATTCAGCAACAATAAACTTAGATTGATCGCAAGTCAAAGAAGACATCAGCAGTTTTTGTTGAGTGTTAATATTAACAAAAGCCGCGGGTAACGGAGCCGGAAAACCGAACACCGACACCGCTTAGATTAAGTATTTCCTAATAAATCGACGATCGCTTGTCGTTCAGAAGACTGATTATTTAGTGCTTGACGGGTATCGGTAATTAACCAATCCAGAGCCGCCGCTTGAACATCAATAGAAGCTCCCAGCTTATCCACACAATAGCGCCCAAATACCAATTTATCCACTAAACGCACTCCCGGCCCCAAACGGGAATATTCAAAAATCACGCTATTATCTACATGGGCATCGCTGCAAACCCAGCAGTTCGGGCCGATCATCGTCGGGCCAATAATCGTGGCTCCGTCCTCAATGCGAGTCATGCCGCCAATATAAACCGGGCCCTGGATATTGACTTTATCCCAATTTACCGCCACATTCAGCCCCGTATAAATCCCCGGACGCACCTGTTGACCGGGAATAGAAACATTTTTAATATATCCTAACAGCACACTGCGAATCGCTTGCCAATAGTCGGGGACTTTCCCAATATCCACCCATTCAAAATCCATGGAAATCCCATAAAAAGGCGCTCCAATTTCCACTAAATGGGGGAATAATTCGCTCCCAATATCATATTCACAGCCCGAAGGAATATATTTAAAAATCTCGGGTTCAAAAATATAAATCCCCGTATTAATATCAGTGCTCAGGGCTTCATTCACCGAGGGTTTTTCTTGGAAAGCTTTAATCCGACCTGTTTCGTCAGTGACCACAACCCCATAACTAGAAACTTGCTCTTTAGGAACAGATTTCATCACAATGGTGGCAATGGCTCCTTTTTCTTTATGCCATTTGACGGCGGCAGCTAAATCTAAATCAATTAACGCATCGCCACATAAAACCACAAAAGTATCATCAAAAAAGGGATTAAAGTCTTGAATTCTTTTCATCCCCCCCGCCGAACCTAATGCTTCTCCAATTAAATTTCCGTCTTCAATTCGTCCTTCAAAAGAATAGGCAATATGAACGCCAAACTTTTGACCATCCCGAAAATAGTTTTCAATTTCATTAGCTAAATGACTGACATTGACCATAATTTGGTCAAAACCGTGCATTCGCAGTAATTCCACCAAAAATTCCATCACCGGTTTTTGCAGAATGGGAATTAAAGGTTTAGGAATAGTATAAGTAATTGGACGGACACGAGTTCCTTTTCCAGCCGCCAGAATCATGGCTTTCATGTTCACTTCCTCACAACCCTAAGCTATGTTTAAAATTATTCACTCAGATGCAACTGACTGAGCAGAATTGCTAAATGCTCTGTATGCACGAAGCCTTTAGACAGAAGAACTGCTCCATTCTACAATCTGATCTTTGAGTCTGCTAATCAATTAATAGCCTATCAAGGTTCAGGGTGCTTAATCAGCAAGATCTCAGAAAATTTAAAATCACTCGATTTCAAGGCTTTGCAGGTGGCTCAGTCAAAGAACGAACTTTGAGTTCTTGGTAAAATTCCTCTTGAGCGAGTTCCACTTTAGATTGGGCCGATAATAATAATAATGCCCAAAACACTCCCACGCGATCATGATTGGGGCTATGCTGAATCGGGTTTTCTTCCGGGGGCGAGGGCTGTTCTGGTTGCTTCATTTCTAACCACAGGCTTAATAACTGCTCCAAATCAAACCATTCTGGACTCTGCTGTGATCCGGGGTTCAAAAGTCGCTCCACCTGCGCCGCCATTTCAACTAAATTTTCTTGATGGGCTAATTCAGCGATCGCCTTGGCGGTGGTGGCTCTGCTTTTAGCCGTATTCGCGCGGGGACGGGGACGGGCTTTTTGGGCGGCAATGGTAGCAGCCATCAGTTGCAACTGTTCAATCAGTTCTTGCAACGTCACCTGTCGTTTTTGCGGGATTTTGGCAACCGCCCGCCGCCGGATTTGTTTTTCCAGTTGTTGGGGGCGTTGAATCCCATTCCCCTCATCTTCAGGGTCTAGGAACTCCTCCCCCTCCACGGGGCCAGCATTCGGGTCTAGGGTTTCCGTCGCCATTAAACTATCAGCCTTGAGCAAGACTAACATGGAGGCATACAAAAATGCCTGGCCGGACTGGGACAACTCGACAAAATTATTGCTAGAGCTTGATTCCTCTGGGGGGGTGAGTTTACTCAGATAACGATCAATCACATCAATGACCTGCACATCCCAAGGATCAATTTCCCCCCGTTGTGCCAGGTCAATTAGGAGCGCAATCCCCTCTGAGAGAGCCGTTAACGCATCTTTAGGGGTGGCAAGGGGTGGGGGAATGGGTTCGATGGGGTTAGGGCTATAAATTGCAGAATCGCCTGAAATCACTGAAGGTACAAAGCTCAGTAGTTCGCTAAATATTCGACTATTGTAGACCAAAACCTTGATTAATTACGAATTATGAATTATGAATTACGAATTACGAATTACCAATGGGTTTTGGGTGATGGGTGATGGATTTATTTTATAGGGGGATATTGAATGGAGAGCACAGAGACGCGCCGTGGCACGTCTCTACGGGGGATGAATGCTATTTTATGGGACTTGGGAATGGAGTTAAACTTGGTTAGGAATTGGAGATTGTCCGGCTTTGAATTTGGGGATAAAAGTATATTTGAGATAAATTCCGAAAGCCGTGATCAGGATAATTATGACTGTCCAAAGCCCAATGGGACTGGGAACCAAAAACATCGCTTCTAATTGATTAATTTCTCCGGGTTTAAGTTTCCAGACGACCTGTTTTCCCTGGGATTCAATATTGAATAATAGGCGTTCTCCCCCACCCTCAGAAATAGTCATAGGATTAATCACCCTCGCCCCCCAGGGAGTGGTTAAGACAAATTCTAGTTCTAATAGGTTTCCCGAACTAATTAATACATTTTCCGAGGTGGAGAGTAGGGAAAGCGATCGCAAATCTAATTCTAAGTTGAGATGATTGCGTAAGACAAAAAACCAATTATTTTGTTGAAGGTTTAAATTGGCAGAAAATTGAGGAAGTTCAATATCAGATTTTTTCTTGGATTTTTTAGTATTGAATTCAGCCGGATTAAAAAAATGATTGAATTTTGTCTCTAAATCCTTACCATTATTAAAAGGAATGGTCACTAATATTTCCTGTTGAGACAGTCGTTTAGTTTTTCCCCTTAACTGTTTAACCCGTCCTTCTAAACTAGATATCCATTCATCAATGACGTCATTACTAAAACTTGTGAGTTGTTCTCCTAATTGAATCTTTTGAACGATTTGACCATGGGTTTG
>DATNRE010000324.1:0-1708 GCA_036703685.1 Candidatus Obscuribacterales bacterium | reverse complement strand
AAATCCGTTTGTACGGTTTTTAATGCCACTTTTTCCACCTGTTGAGCTAACCAGTTAGCAAAGACGGGGGTACTAGAGACAATTAAAATTAATAATGCTACTAAAATTAAACTCGGCCCGGGTTTATCAATTTTACCATTTTTAATAAAAATAGAAGCAATTAATAACAGTAAAATTGATAATCCTAGAGGTCTAAATAGAATCGATAAAATCCCCAGTACCACTGTTCCCACTTGACTATCAGGTGAGATGAAAGCGACAGAAATTAAAACTAAAACCAGAATAAATAATAAGCGATTAAATAAGCCATTATTCTTATCACCCAAAATTTCCCAGGCTTTAAAAATAATGGCAGCAACTAGCAACAGAAATAAAACTCGAGTTAAAATGACAAACATGAAGTTAATGAAATTCTGAAATTATTGCTAGAGATAGGGAGGGAACAGGGAACAGGGAATAGGGAATAGAAAAAAGTAATTAGTCACCTGATTAAGTATTTTAGGACTTACGCAGAAACCAGGTTTCTGAACGAGAAATCTCGATTTCATCCGCAAAATCAGAGCCAGAAACCCGGTTTCTTTGGTCTTGTGCGTAAGTCCTATTCCCCATTCCCCATTCCCCATTCCCCATTCCCCATTCCCTATTCCCCCTTAATGATGTTTTAAATGATGGCGAATGGCCTCAACAACAGTTTCAACTACTTTAACCCGAGCATAATATTTATCATTAGCCTCTACTAACGTCCAGGGAGCGTAGGGGGTGTGGGTGCGTTGAACCATTTGATTCGCGGCGACTTCATATAAGGGCCATTTTTCCCGGTTGCGCCAATCTTCCTCCGTGAGTTTATGGAGTTTATAGGGGTTTTCTTTTCGTTCCTCAAACCGTTTTAGCTGTTCTTCTGGGTCAATATGTAACCAGAATTTAACTAATACATAGCCCGCGCTGGTTAACTGTTCTTCAAATTCATTAATTTCTTGATAGGCCCGTCGCCACTCTAATTCCGTAGCAAAACCTTCAACTCGTTCGACTAAAACCCGACCATACCAACTGCGGTCAAATATCCCCATTTTACCCGCGGCTGGCAACCGTCGCCAAAAGCGCCATAAATAATGATGGGCTTTTTCTTCATCCGTCGGGGCGGCAAAGGTATTCACTTCATAACTGCGGGGATCTAAAATATCGGTTAATCGTTTAATCGCCCCGCCTTTACCCGCCGCATCCCAACCTTCAAACAGAGCTAAAACCGGAATTTGTTTTTGATAGAGGGTTTGTTGCAGTTGACCTAAATTAGCCTGTTGATGACGCAGTTGGGTTTTATAGTCTTCTGAAGATAGGGCCACTTTCAGATTCACCGCCGCTAGGGGGTGGGGCTCCGTGGGTTCTAAATGGCTTTGAGAGGGCGTAAAGACCGGGGGTAACTGAATATTTAAACGGTCTAAGGCTTCTTTAATGGAAGCCACCACCGTTGATAATACCTTGACTCTGGCCCAGCGTTTACAATCTCCCTCTACCAATGTCCAGGGGGCCGAACCTGTCCCGGTATGAATCACCATTTCTTCGGCTAGGCTTCTATAGGTATCATAATTTTTAGCCTGTTGCCAATCTTCAGGACGCACCCGCCAGGCTTCTAACTCGTCTTCGGAGGCTTGTTTTAGCCGTTGTTTAATTTCTTTTTTGCTTAAATGTATCCAAAATTTCACCATCACCG
>DATNRE010000323.1:0-6190 GCA_036703685.1 Candidatus Obscuribacterales bacterium | reverse complement strand
AGAGGCTTTTCAAAGTCCAGGAGAATCGGTTTTCGATTAGAATTAGCCACACTCAAAATTACTGTTACACAGGGTAAATATTATTTCTAGTATTTTATCGGAAATTGACACGCTCAGGTCTAAATACACTCTGGTTTCCGGCTTCCGATGCTTTTTTTCTGAGTTTTATCAATTTAATACTGAACTTGAGCATATATAGAAATCCGTGCCGAGGTTGCTGTATTTTACCCCTCTCACGAATTGCTATATATCTTTATTCTGATTAACTAGATAGGGATTCGGGGATTAGGATTCCAACTTCTAACTCCTTTTTCTCCATTAAAGCCAGTTGATCTAATTGTTTCCAAACTTCCTGTAATAAAGTATCTAAACCCATTCCAGCCACGGCGGAAATCATAAAAATAGGGCTGGGATTTAACTCTTGTAATTGAGAGGCCAGGGCTTGAATTTCTGAACTTTCAGTATCAACTGCATCGACTTTATTAAAAGCCACAATTTGAGGACGTTCTCCTAATCCTCTGCCATAGGCTTTTAATTCCTCTTGAATCGTATGATAATTGCCAATGGGGTCACTATCGGTAATATCAATTAAATGTAATAAAACCCGAGTTCGTTCAATATGTCGCAGGAATTCGTGACCTAGCCCCGCCCCTAAATGGGCACCTTCAATTAACCCCGGAATATCAGCAAAAACCGTCCCGTCTCCCGTGGGTTTTCTGACTACTCCCAAGTTAGGAATTAAGGTGGTAAACGGATAATCGGCAATTTTAGGACGGGCGGCGGATAAGGCGGAAATCAAGGTGGATTTTCCGGCATTAGGTAAACCAATAATTCCAACTTCTGCTAATAATTTTAATTCTAATCTTAACCGTCGGGTTTCCCCTTCTAATCCAGGTAAAGCATATTCAGGAGCGCGATTTCGATTACTTAAAAAATATTTATTCCCTAAACCTCCTTTGCCTCCAGCCGCGACACAAAACTGTTGATTTTTTTCGATTAAATCCCCTAATATTTCATCGGTATTAGCATCATAAACTACTGTTCCCAAGGGCACTTGAATTAAACAATCTTCCCCCTGTGCCCCGGTCATGTTTTTCGGGCCGCCTCGCTTGCCATCATCGGCTTTAAATTTGTGGTTATAGCGAAAATCTAAGAGGGTTTGGAGGTTTTCAACCGCGACTAATATCACCGAACCTCCTTTGCCACCATTGCCTCCGGCTGGCCCCCCCGCCGGAACATATTTTTCTCGTCGAAAAGCAACGACTCCATCGCCTCCTTTTCCGGCTTCGACTTCAACTTCAACCTGATCAATGAATTGCATTTTATTTGATTTGAAATGAGTAGGATCTGGGAACATCCTATGCCCCCTTTTTTCAGGGGGTTATAGGGATCTGAACCATTGCTAAAAATATTGATTTTTAGCTCCGAGTTGCCTGGAAATAATAATAAGTTGCCATCGGAACCACCGTCGCCACGATTAACAAGACCACAACTATAATTGTAGCACTGGCATCGTCGGTTTCTTCGGCCGATTTAAAGGTGCTTTCCACACTAATATTATCTTGTTCTATGGGGGGGCCGGGATCGGGTTCTCCTGATAAAACAGTAGAGATGCGATCGGCCGCTGCAATAAACGCCTCATTATATTTATCGCCTTTGCGAAGCGGATATTTTAGGGTTTTTTCCACCACACTTTCCGCTATTTCATCGGTTAATAAGGATTTAGTTTTTTCTCCGGTTCGGATCGCGGCATTATTGGTGAGTAAATCCAAAACTAATAGGGTTTGATTAGTTGCAAATTCAGGAGTCGGATACCATTTTTGAAAGACTTTTTCAGTAAAAGTTTCAATGGTTTCTCCATAATCTAAACGGCGAATGGTTAAAAACCGAACTTCATATCCGGTTTTTTTAGCTAACTCAGATAAACTATTATTTAAACGTCCTTCCGTACTTCGACTCAGAACACCATCGAGTTCCACAACCCAGGTTTGATCACCGGAGGATACGGTGGGAACTTGATAAACTCCCGTGGCTAAAGCAGGAGTTGCTGAAAATCCTAGGATTAATGTTAAAATCAAGGAAATTACGAATCCTGGTAATAAGTTTCCCCGATTTAATATTGTTTTAAGCTGTTGTATCATGGTCAAAATTGATGATATAAGTACAGTCTTGGGTGATATTAACTATACAACAAGATCATGGGGGTAAGTTGACGGTTGAGCGGTTGAGGATTAAGACGGGTGAAAAATCCTATTTGCCAAAACCCAGATCCCTAACCTATTGTCAATGCCGCCGCAACCATGAACATTCACTAACCGCACCCTTCAAGGGTGAGGATTGTCTAAATCAATTTAGGCAACGCAAGAGGTGAATACCGCATTGAGACACAGGTTGGTACGCACTTCCAGATACTTCCCTAGTCTGGAGTCTCTGCAAGCCTAATTGATTAGGTGCTGTTAGACAGGACATCTTATCTGTGTTGCGGGAAGGGACTTAAACGGGTTTTGCTGGTTTCCTGGGCTTATCGCCATGTAAAAACCAGTCCCCGTTAATGCGGGAATCGAGAATCGGGAATCGGGAATTAACGACTCACTACTCCCTACTCACGACTCCCGCACTCATAAAGGGGCTTGTAAAGCCGTCCTATAAGGACGGGGTTTCTACCCATTTTTCTGATGAACTTAGAACTGATCTCTCCCCTATCACCTTATGTCAAGTCTGTTTGATGTTGAACATCTGAGGGTCGCCTATCCCCACTCCCGCAATGCTCAAATTTGGGCTGTTGATGATGTCTGCTTTTCCCTACAACCGGGAGAACGTCTGGGACTGGTGGGGGAGTCCGGTTGCGGAAAATCCACCATTGGCCGGGCGGTGATGCGGTTGTTACCCACCACCAGCGCAATTGAAGGACAGGTGCGGTTTGAAGGACAACCAGTGTTTGGGATGGATGAAAAACGGTTGCAAAAGTTTCGCGGGGAGGCGGTGGCGCTGGTTTTTCAAGACCCCATGACTCGCCTTGACCCGTTGATGACCATTGGTGATCATTGTTTAGAAACTCTCAAAGCTCATCGTCCTCAATTATCCAATTCCCAAGCTAAAAATAAGGCTTTAGAAGTATTAGAATCGGTGAAAATTCCCGCTAACCGTTGGTCACAATATCCCCATGAATTTAGTGGGGGAATGCGTCAACGGGTGGCGATCGCTTTAGCTTTATTACTTGACCCTAAATTAATTGTAGCTGATGAACCTACCACCAGTTTAGATGTGACGGTTTCGGCTCAAATTTTACAGGAGTTAACTCGACTGTGTGAACAACGGGGAACGGCTATTTTATTAATCTCCCATGATTTAGCTATGGTGGGGGAATATTGCGATCGAATTGCGGTGATGTACCAAGGGAAAATGGTGGAAACCGGAGCATCAGAAACGGTGTTTCAGAATCCCCAACATCCCTATACTCAATCTTTATTAAAATCGGCTTTACATTTACAGGATATTGAAAATAAAGCGGTTAGTCCTGGCTTGGAAACAAGTACATCTGCGACTAAACCCTTATTATCAATTAAAGATTTACAACAATATTATACCCTAGAAGCCGGATTTATTCAACAACTTTTTTCTAAGCAAAAAAAATCGGTGATTAAGGCGGTGGATGGGATTAATTTAGAGTTATATCCTGGGGAAATATTGGGTTTAGTGGGAGAATCCGGTTGTGGAAAAAGTACCCTCTCCCGAACAATTTTACAACTGATTCGGGCGACCCATGGGAGTGTAGAATTTTTGGGTACAGATTTAACTCAATTATCTTCCGAACAAGTCCGAAAATATCGCCGTCAAATGCAGATGGTTTTTCAAGATCCCAATGCTTGTTTGAATCCGATGATGACGGTGGGGGAAAGTATTGCTGATCCACTTTTTATTCATAAATTAGCAACTCCAGAACAGGCAAAAACCCAGGTTTTAGCAATGTTAGAAAGAGTGGGATTAACGCCAGCTACAGAATATTATCAACGGTATGGGGGGGAATTATCAGGGGGACAACAACAACGGGTAGCGATCGCCAGAGCTTTAATGACTCGTCCTCAATTATTGATTTGTGATGAACCCGTAAGTATGTTAGATGCGAGTATTCAAGCCCAAGTTTTAGATTTAATGTTAGAATTAAAAGCAGAATTTAATTTAACCTATTTGTTTATTACCCATGATTTATGGGTAGCTCGGTTTTTATGCGATCGGATTGCGGTAATGAATGGTGGTAAAATTGTTGAATTAGGAGAAACAGAATCCATATTTACTAATCCCCAACATCCCTACACCCAAACCCTATTATCTGCTATTCCTTCCCTCGCCAAAACAATATAATAATCATTTGTAGTGAACCCTTTAGGGTTCTCTCAGTTCGTAGTGAGGCGTTTACGCCTCTATTATATCTTTGTTAATCACCTAAATTGTTATGAAAAAACTGGTTTTAATTGGTGGAGGACATAGCCATGTGATCGCCTTAAAAAAATTAGGAATTAATCCCTTATCAAATATTGAATTAACCTTAATTTCCGATGTAGTTAAAACCCCCTATTCAGGAATGTTACCCGGGTATATTGCCGGGTTTTATAGTTTTGATCAATGTCATATTGATTTACCGTCCTTAGCTGAATTTGCTCAAGCCAAACTTTATATTGATTCAGCAATAGGTTTAGATTTAGAAAAAAATCAGGTTATTTGTAATAATAATTCTCCCATTCCCTTTGATATTCTATCTATTGATATTGGTAGCACTCCCACAACCTTAACAATTCCTGGGGCGATCAAATATACAATTCCTGTTAAACCCATTTCTCAATTTTTGCAATACTGGGATCAATTAATTCAGGAAATTAAGCAAAATCCGCAAGAAAAAATTAGATTAGCGATTGTGGGTGGCGGTGCGGGAGGAGTTGAATTAGCTTTGAATATTCATAGCCATCTAAGGCAAATTTATCAACAATTTAATCAACCTTTAAATCAGCTAGAATTGCATCTAATTCATAGTGGTAATCGGCTATTATCTGAACGTCATCCTAGTTTAAGTCAAAAGGTAGAAACTATTCTAAAAAATCGTAATATTCATGTACACTTAAATCAAACTGTTAATCAAATTGAGCAGAATCAGGTTAAAATAATTAGCTGTACATCGGGGTTAATCCTAGAATGCGATCGCATTTTTTGGGTAACACAAGCCAGCGCGTCTCCCTGGATTCAAGAAACAGGACTAACAACGGATCAAAGAGGATTTATTCTCGTTAATCATTACTTACAATCTATTTCCCATCCCCAAGTTTTTGCAGCCGGAGATATCGCCACAATGGTTAATTATCCTCGACCCAAAGCGGGGGTTTTTGCAGTGCGCCAAGGTCAACCTTTATTTGAGAATTTAAAACGAAGTTTACAAGAAAAAACCCTAAAACCCTTTATCCCTCAAAAAGAATTTTTAATTTTAATTGGCACAGGAGATCAAAAAGCGATCGCATCTAAAGGAAGGTTGAATCTAGGGCCATATTCTTTATTTTGGCGATGGAAAGATTATATTGATCAAAAGTTTATGAAGCAGTTTTGAAATTTGATATTAAATATTAAACTATTTCGGAAAAGTTTATGATTGGTAGTTTATTAGGAAAATCAGACGAAATTCAAAATTTTGTGAAACAAAATTATATTCGAGTAAGTCGGCAAATTAGTGGAGCAACATCAACTAAACTGGGTAGTCTAGCCGAAGACTTTGTTATCCGTATTTTAAAAGAAGAGCTACCTACTTGTAAAATCAATCCATTCAAACAAATCGAGGGTACAACATTTGATATTGTTGTTTCCACTCCTAATAATAAATTATTTGGCATTGAGGTGAGTTTTCAGTATACAACGAATAGTACAATTGAACGAAAAGCAAGAGAAGCTAAAGACTTAGCAAAATTATTGCATAATGCGGGTCATTTTATTTGTCATGTTATAGATGGAGCAGGTAATATTAACATTAGAGAAAATGCAGTAAGTACAATTTGTAGTTCTAGTGATTGTACTGTAGCTTTCTCAAAGGAAGAAATTCAGCTATTAGCAAACTTTATTAGAGACAATTCCTAACATTAGAATGAAAACGATTAAATTCATTGATTTATTTGCTGGAATAGGGGGAATCAGACTTGCTTTTGAAAAAGCA
>DATNRE010000322.1:0-2720 GCA_036703685.1 Candidatus Obscuribacterales bacterium | reverse complement strand
TCTTTACCATATTTTTCGATGGTTTTATTCCTGATTTAGCCGTTGCACCATTGAGACATAACGATGGTTCAAACACATCTTTGCTTATGCTACACTTGGACTTCTTGCTCGATAGTTACCAGATTCGGCTTCTAGTAGTTCTACCTTTTAACCCTGCTTTAATCTGCTGGTTGCTACCCATACAAACTAGGGGTTATGCTTTCACCTCAGCACTTGAGGGATGGGACTTAACTCATGGAGTTTCACCCACAAATGTAATCAGTTGTCACCAGTTTTATCAACTGGGCTAACCGTCCCATAAGCCTTTTGGCTTATTTTAGGTTAAACGAATCGCACGTTCACTATGTCTTCTGCCACAGGGTTACTGAGAGCGAGTTCCTTGAGCGCTGCAAAATCACTCCGGGTCACGGCTTCTCGTTCTAGTCCCAACTCCTGAACAAGTGCTAAGGCGGTTTCTCCTAATTCATCCTCAATTTCATCCCAGTCCACAAAGTCTTCTGAGTCGTCAATGCTGAAGCTTTCGGGTGTTTCGGATTTGGGGGATGTGCCGTTTAGCTTTTGGGGTGCGGTTCCAGTTAGGTGATTGGCGATCGCAGGTTCCCAACTTTCCTCAATTTCCGATGGATTTAAGCCAAGCTGTTTGATAGCGATTAACAGTTCAGTCTCGGAAACTTTAAGCTGCTTTTGTAAGTTTTGCATTGTCGATTTTGCTTTCGGTTGTGCAGACATTTTCTAACTCCGCTAAGTATTTTTTGATGGTTAATGATTGGGCATTATTAATGATTAAATCTTCAATTATGTCCGGGCGTGGTGCTGACTTGCATTGCTTTTTATCATGTTCATCAATGCGCTCAATACACCAGACAACATAATCGCAGTAGGCTTTACGGGGTTTGTAGAACTTCCAAAAATCATCGACATGAGTAATTAAAAGGTTGACCCATGTTCTGAGTGTTTGGGGCTTGCGTTTTAGCCTTTCAGTTAAATCCTTCTGGGAAGTATACAAACTGTTTTCGGTTCGATTCTTGTAAAGCCTAACCCGTTGATTCTCTGGGATAATTTCTGGGTTAATTGCTGTCATTGTCCTTTGGTTAATAAAAGTGAATTAATTGCTTTCCACAGTTGAGCCTCTTATTTTGAGGATGTGGCTAGGCTGTTTAATTGTCGAGGTTCAGGTTGGGAGAAGCGGTAAAGCCTCTCAGGATAGGTGCTATAGACCTCCGTAGGGAACTATCAAGGGATGTTTTAGAGCAAATCAGATTTTTTATTCGTGAGGGGCTTGATAAACATTTACCCTTGATTGGTGAGCAACCAAGGACAAGGGATTGCAGCATCCCCCCCGACATTGAGGAAATTATCAGAAAGTCGGCTAGTGGGAAAAAATTAAATAATATTGAATCTGATAAATTAAAGAATTATTTTAATATTGATGACTAATGAAGCGGGACTCTTAACTGCCAATTACTGCCAATTTCAACGAATAAAAACCATGATTTTCTGTTTAAATAAATGTGAATGATGACACCCGTTAAATCATTTAAGGTATCCGTTTTAGCGCAAACTGGGACTCAACAAACAGCTTTACTAACTCCAGCAACAGAGGAAGATATGCCGACTGACTGGACATTTAACTGGCTATTGTTGTGGCAAGCAACGGACTTTGATTGTCAAAACATCGTCAAACTCATTTACGATAAACAGCTTTGGGGATTAGTTCGATATGGTCTTTATCCCTATTCTGATTCTACCTCCCCAGAATTTCTGGAGATAGAACATCTGGAGACTAACCCAGCCAGTAGAGGACAACTCTCAGAACGTTTGATTGTACCCATAGGCAAATGGTTAATCTGGTACGCTGTACAAGTGGGATTGCAGTGTTGCTCAGGAACCGACACACTGATTGTGTTAGTGTCATTGGAAGATGCTATCAACTACTATAGAGATGTAATCCAAATGCAGTGTTTGGGGCCGACAACTATCGCTCCGGGAGAAGATGGATATGCGTTTAAATTTTCTAGGGAAGAAGCAAAAGCCTTCTGTTACAGACAAGAAAATGAATGGGGAGCCCCAACTAGCCTCAACCCCTAATCAGGTTAGAGCAGGGACAACAAAAGTGATGACGCATTCTCAGCGACAAGCTTTTTGGGAAAATTCCAGTTTAGGAAAAGCCCTAGGTTTTTCTCATTCGGATGAACAAAATTAATCCGAATAATAGTTAAGTTTTTATTGAAAATTACTGAAGTTTTTAATAGTAACAGCTACCAATTAAGGGAGTTAAGAATTGAAATATACCTGCACTATTAAAGAAATTTAGCAGATAAAACATGAACTATTTTGTTACAAATAAAACCCAAATAGTCCATAGTTCGGGCGGGGTTGTTCCGATACCGGGATTAAAACCCCAATTTGTTGAACAAGCGATGGAAACCTTGCAAATATCTGATGAGAAATGGGCTAACTTTAATTCGGGTGAGGATGACTGGAAAAAACGGCGGGTTGTCGAAGCACAGTTAAAAGTGTTAGCTAATTATTCACAATGTCGTTATCGAGTAACTACCGATGATTTGTTGACATTAACTGCCTTGTCTAGCTTTTTAAACACCAGACTGGATGAACCCGCACCCACTGAAGGAATGAAAACTAGCTATGTTTACTCCGTTGACAATCAGGCTTTAGTTGCAGGGCTTGAATATCGTGGGAATTGTTGGCAAATTACCCCG
>DATNRE010000321.1:0-10424 GCA_036703685.1 Candidatus Obscuribacterales bacterium | reverse complement strand
TCCCAAATTCAGACCTTCCTGGCCGAAACTCCCCCCTTTGATCGACTCTCGGAGAAGGCACTTCAGAACCTGTTGCCCAAATGCCAACTCCTGGGCTATCGTACCGGACAACCGATCTTTGAGCGGGATAAATTGCCGACTCAAATCACCGTGATTTATCAAGGACAGGCTCGATTACTGGGGTTTGACCCCAGGGCCCAACGCCATGTGAGTTTAGGCTTGCTCGGAGCCAGAGAAATCATCGGTTGGGCCGGGTTAATTCGAGGAGTCCCTTGTGAAACCGCGATCGCTTCAACCGACACGATTTGTATTACCTTGGCGGCGGCGGATTTTCTGCAATGGGTGGTAAAAGAACCGGCTTTTGGAGAAGCCTTTCGAGATCAGGCCGGGTTGAGTGAAGTTTTTGACCTGTTGAGCCAACATCTACAGGCCCAGGCCGTTCCGGTTAACAATATCAAGAATTTAGCGGTTGATCTGGGGCAGGATGCCGTTGTGCTGAACTTGGCGGCGGGTAATAAGAAAACCAAGGAATTGACTAACCTGCTTGATCCCAAACGGATTTGGCTAGTCAGTAGCGGGACTTTAGGCGGTTTTGCCCCGGGTAGCCGGTTTTTATTAGAAGAAAGTAACTCATCTTATAAGATTGAAGGGCCCCAGGGCGTGCGGTTAGTGGGGTTGCGAGAACCGGTTTATGAAGTCGAAGCCTCGGTAGAATCACCCGATGGAGAGGTGAGTGTTCAAGATGCCAATAACGGTAACGGTAATCGCACCATCGATCTATCGGCGGTGACTTCGGCTCCTGAAGTACCCCCCACTCCAGAAACTAATGTGCCGAAATCGGCTATGAAGTTTCCCGTAGTTCGGGGTAGAGGCAAGATTGACGCGCCCCTGGCCTGCTTCAATATGATTGCGAAGTTCTTCGGCATTAGCTTTAAGAAAGATATTGTCCGTCGAGTTTTAGATAACCAATTAGCAACGGTCGGCAATATTAGTTTGCAGGCTTGCGGGGCCGTGACCCAAATGTTGGGCATCAATGCTCAGTTAGTCCAGGTACCCTCCAAGGCCATTGGTCGCCTCAAAGCCCCAGCCATGGTGGTCTGGAAAGATAGTTTTGCCATTCTCTATAGCATTACCGAACGGGAAATCATCCTAGCATCCCCAGAAAAGGGTTTAGCCCGGATGCGTCCGGGGCAGTTTGCGGAAATTTGGGGGGAGGAAGGACAGGTACTGCTGTTACAAGCGCCCCGAGTTGACCAAAAAGAACAATTTAGTTTCTGGTGGTTTCTCCCGGCTTTGATGGAGCATAGAGCAACATTTGTTGAGGTGTTGCTGTCTTCATTTTTCATCCAAGTGTTCGGTTTGGTGAACCCGTTGGTCAGTATGGTGATCATCGATGCGGTGATCGGACAACAGAATTTGGATGCTCTGAATATCCTGGGAATTCTGCTGTTAGGGTTTGCGCTGTTTGAAGGGTTATTGACGGCATTACGAACCTATCTATTTGTGGATAGTTCCAACCGCGTTGATATCAAACTGACGGCGGAAATTATCGACCATATGTTGCGGCTGCCCTTGGGCTATTTTGATAGCCGCCAGGTCGGGGACTTGATGAGCCGTTTTAACGAGTTGGGAAATATCCGTAACTTCCTAACGGGGACAGCCTTAACGGTGGTTTTGGATGCGGTGTTCTCGGTGGTCTACATCGCGGTGATGTTCGCCCTGAGTCCCATTCTGACTCTGGTGGCTTTAGCTCCCCTACCCCTATTTGCGGGAATTATCTTTGTCTTCTCCCCGGTGATTATGCGGTTAATCCGCAAACGGGCCGCTTTAGCTGGGACATCCATGGCCTATATTGTGGAAGTGATTAGTGGGATTCAAACGATTAAATCCCAAACCATTGAATTAACAGCCCGTTGGCGGTGGCAAGGAATGTATGCCCGTTTCATGAGTGCAAGTTTACAGACCACGCTCACCCAAACGGCCGCGGGAACCATGAGTGACTTCCTGAATAAAATTGGGGGGATTGCCCTGTTATGGGTGGGGGCCTATTTGGTGATTGAACAGCAGTTGACTATCGGGGGATTAATTGCCTTTCGGATTATCTCTGGAAACGTCACCGGCTCGTTATTACGGTTTATCAGTGTTTATCAACAGATTCAAGAAGTATCGATTTCGGTGGAACGGTTACGGGATATTATCGATACCCTTCCTGAAGCCGATGAAGCCGATCGCAATAATATTCCATTACCTGAAATTGAAGGGTCAGTTACCTTTGAGGAGGTGTCTTTCCGATTTAATCCCACCGGGCCACTGCAACTGGCTAACATCAATTTAGATTTTCCCTCTGGTTCGTTTGTGGCAATTGTGGGGTTGAGCGGCTCGGGTAAAAGTACCCTGATGAAGTTATTGCAGCGTCTATATGCTCCCCTATCGGGACGAATTTTAATTGATGGCTACGATATTAATAAAGTAGAACTCTATTCTGTCCGCCGTCAATTGGGGGTGGTGTTACAGGATACTCTCCTATTTAACGGAACCGTTCAGGATAACATCGGCTTGAGTAACCCCGAAGCCAGTAGCGACGAAATTATTCGGGCGGCTAAAATTGCCGCGGCCCATGATTTTATTATGGGTCTTCCCAATGGTTACAATACCCAGGTCGGAGAAAGGGGATCGGCTTTATCCGGGGGACAACGCCAACGGGTGGCCATTGCCCGTACAGTATTACAAAATCCTAAACTGTTAATTTTGGATGAAGCCACCAGTGCCCTAGACTATCAATCGGAACGGGCTGTGATCAATCACTTAATGGATGTCTTTCACGATCGCACCGTGTTTTTTATTACTCACCGTCTGAGTGCCGTCAAAAATGCGGATGTAATTATTATGATGGATCAAGGGTCTGTGGTTGAGCAGGGAAATCATGATGAGTTAGTTGCCCTGAAAGGACGTTATTACTGTCTGTATCAACAACAGGAAGCGCCCTAATACAGTCATCAGTTACCAGTTATCAGTTATCAGTTTGAGAGTTACCAGTTTAAGAGTTATCAGTTTAAGAGTTATCAGTTTGAGAGTTATCAGTTTAAGAGTTATCAGTTTAAGAGTTATCAGTTTAAGAGTTATCAGTTTGAGAGTTATCAGTTTAAGAGTTATCAGTTTAAGAGTTATCAGTTTGAGAGTTATCAGTTTAAGAGTTAAGAGGCAGTTACAATTGCTCTCCATTAGTAAAAATCTGGATTTTATTTCTTGCACTGATAACTGATGACTGATTACTGATCACTGATTTTGTTGTTTACTAATTACTATTTATGAAATCTGTATCACTTATTGATCAACCGGTTATTCTTGAGAAACCTGCGATGTGGTCTCATCTGTTTCTCTGGTTGATTATGTTAATTACCACTTCCGGTGTGGTTTGGGCTTATTTTTCTCAGGTTGAACAAACGGTTCCCGCCGTAGGTGAACTTGAATATAAAGAAGGTGCTAGGGAAATTCAAGCCCCAACCACCGGAGCCATCGTTAGATTGCACGTTGAAGGGGGCGATCGCGTTGAGAAAAACCAACCGCTTTTAACCTTTAGTCCGACAAACCCCAGTGCGGATATTAAATCTTTAGCTAAATTACAAGAGACCCTCAATCAAGAAAACGACTTCTATAGAAATATTATTCAGGGGAGTGGTCGAGGAACTTTACCGCCGGAATGGGAAACCATGGTTAAAGATCGGGATACCCGAATCCAAGAAAATAACGTTTTGAGTTCCTTGATTAATGAACTTTATAATAATCAAGGTCGAACCGTTAACTATAATTCTGCTCAGGCAGGTTTAGTGACTAATTACCGAGCGGAATATCAATCTCGGGTGTCTGCGGTAGAGG
The DNA here is from genome assembly GCA_036703685.1 of Candidatus Obscuribacterales bacterium. GTDB lineage: Bacteria > Cyanobacteriota > Cyanobacteriia > Cyanobacteriales > Microcoleaceae > Planktothrix. Next base: position 6,548 of record DATNRE010000321.1, on the reverse strand, counting down.
GGCGAATTATTGAATTTAACAAACAACTCGAACAAATAGAAAATTCAATTCGGGCAACCCGAGAACAGGTGAACTATGCAACCAATCAAATCCGCTATTCTGAAGAACAATTGAACTCCGCTCGGGATCAACTGGATAAGTCTCAAGAAGGTTTGGATTTAAACCAATCAATTTTAGATCAAATTGCTCCCTTAGTTGACGAAGGAGCCATGTCTGACCTGAATAAAAAACGTCAGGAACAGGAGATTTTAAGAAGCCAAAATGAATTTTTACGACAACAGGATCAAATTACAACCCGTCAAAGTGAAATCAACCTCCGTAAAAGTGAAGTTGAAAAACAGCAAGCTGAAATTAAACGATTAGAAGATGAAAAACAAAAGGTTTTAGCGTCTATTGCTCGGACTGAAACAGAACTGCAAAATACAAAAGATGCTTGGGCGAAAGAACTATATTTTCGCGTTGAAGAAAACAAAAAACAAATTGCTAGTATTGACTCTCAACTGAGTCGATATAAACTGGAGAACGAAAAACGATTGGGTGATGTTACGGCTCAACTAGAAAAAGTTGAAGAACAACGGGATACTCAAGTTTTACGTTCACCGGTGGCGGGGGTGATTTATGATTTACAACCCTCAACCAAACAGGATTCGGAAGTTGATATGAATAAGGATGAAATTTGCAACTATGTGAATCAGCAAATTTTAAAATCCGGCGATCCGAAAATGAAGCGTTGTAATGAGGCTTATTATGAAGCCCAACAAACGGAAAAATTGATGCAGATTTTAGCCGATGATAAAGGACTTGAGGCGACAATTTTTATTAAAAATACCGATCTGGCTTTAGTTTTAAATGCTTTGCGAGTTAAACGCAAATTTTTACAGCCCTATGATGGAAAAACCGTCGCTGGAGAAGTGATCGAATGCAAAGCAGAAAAGGATTGTGTTTGTCCAGACTCTCCAGAAGCTCGAGCGGAAATTGGGATTACTGATGCAGATTGTATTCCGGTGGAAGTCACCATTGATGCTTTCCCTAATGATCAATTTGGGATGGTTTCTGGACAGTTAAAATGGCTGAGTCAAGATGCAATTAAACCTGACCCAGAAAAAGGCCGTCAGTATTTTTCCTTTAAAGGAAAAGTGAAATTGGATAAACAAAGTTTTATCTTAGATGAGGAAAGAGATATTAAGATTGGTTTACAGTCGGGAATGTCCGTCAATACTAAGATTAATGTCGGTAAACGTTCGGTGTTAGATATCTTCTTAAACCGCTTTACCGGTCGGATCAACAGTATTACGAACTTGAAGTAGTTTAATTCAGTGATCAGTTATCAGTAAAGAGTTAGCTTTAGGTTATCTGCCTTAAGCAGTTAATTCCAAACAGTTAAGACTTAGCTTATAATCGGTGGCTTTCAATTTAAACTCTTACACTGATAACTGTTGACTGATAACTGTTGACTGATAACTGTTGACTGTTTAACAAATGGCTCAAAAATCCTCCTCTTTTGTCGCTTTTCCTGCTGTTATTTTATGGCTAATGTATTTAATCCCTATTTTGGGGTTAACGGGATTTATTATTGCTTTTGGGGTGAATGTTCCTTTTTATGACCAGTGGGTCGTACCGGCTTTATTTGAAAAAACAGCAACGGGAACATTACAATTTAAAGACTTATTTGAACTTCATAATAACCATCGCATCCTATTTCCTCGCTTAATTTTTATTGGTTTAGGATTCATTTCAAGTTGGAATATTAAATTAGAGCTTTTTTTTAGTTTGTGTTTAGCAATATTAACCTTTATATTGTTATATAAAATTTCCGCTAATTCTTCTAAAAACCACAATTATTTCTTTCATTTTACAAATTCATTAACAGCTTTAATTTTTTTCTCCTTAGCTCAATCAGAAAACTGGCTTTGGGGGTTTCAAATTGCGATATTTTTAATCAATTTTTGTGTAATTCTCAGTTGTTTTATTTTAACACAAAATCAAATTAAGCCTAAACAAAAGTTATTATTAGCTGCGATTCCTTGTTTGATTGCCAGTTTTTCATCTGCTCAAGGTTTAATGAGTTGGTTAGCTTTAATACCTGGGGTTATAGCGATTTCAGAATCAGGAAATCAACGAAAAAAATACCTAATTTTTTGGACAACTTTATTTTTACTTTCTAGTTTAATTTACTCCATTGGATACACTCAAGAGCCCAAAACGATCAATCTTTCTCTCCTAGAAAAGTTATTAGCTCTGATTCAATTCTTTTTTAATGTAATTGCTGCACCCCTAACGCATTCTCAAAATTTTAGTATTTGGATCGGAATAATTATTGTCTTGAATTTTATTGTTTTAGGAAGTTACTGTCTGATTAATCAAAAAAATAAACAATATTTAATAAAATTATGCTATCCTTGGTTTTCAATTGGAATATTTTCTATCCTATGCTCAATTTTAATAACATTAGGTCGTTATGATTATGGAGCAAATTATGGGATTTATACCTCTCGATATACTACCCATTCTTTACTATTAATTATTGCTGTTATTCAACTTTGGTTTATTATTATTTCAGAGGGTGATTTTTTCCAGCGAAATTATTATCCTAAACTCATTTATAGTTTTATCGGGGGAATTTTAGTTTGTTTAATTGGGGTGAAATCAGAAATAGCGATCGCTCAAGCTCAAACAGATGTCATTAATAAACAACGGGGGGAAACCTGCTTAGAACTCATTAACTATTTAGAAGACTCAAAATTCTTTAAAACCCATCCTGAACGCTGCTTATTAAGATTAAGTAAAACCACTTGGTGGATTCAAGATGGAGTTAAACAACTCCAGAGCGTTAACCTTAGAAATTGGGCAAATAATATCACGTTTAAAACAGAATTAGAACAACTTTATGGTTATATTGATTTTCCATTATCCAGTGATCAACCTTTAAAATTAAATCCCCAAGATTCTGTTACTTTCAAGGGATGGGCAATTTTTCCTCAGCAACAAAACCAACCCCAACTCGTCTTTTTTTCCCAGGGAAATCAACGCTCCTTTTTTGCCCAAGCTAATGTGGGTTTAAAGAGTCCAGATATTGCTCAAGTTTTGGATTCTCCCCTCTATAATCATGGGCGATGGGAAGTTACAATTCCTGCTGTACAATTGCATTATGGCTCGGGAAACACAACGATTAAAGCTTGGGTCTATCATCCCGATGGGAATGAGTTTATCCCGTTGAAGGGAGAAGTCAAGATTATGCTTGAAAAAGCCTAACCTTTAATTCAATTCCGATCAAGTAGCAACAATTTGGTACAATGTTTAGTCGCTGATCACAATTCTACCTAAAAATGACTATTACTCCGACAAAAATTCCAGATGTTTTCATCATCGAGCCCAAAGTCTTTGGCGATGAAAGAGGATTTTTCTTTGAAAGTTTTAACCAGAAAAATTTTACCGAAAAAACGGGAATTACCTCAGAGTTTGTACAAGACAATCATTCTCGTTCCGTTAAAGGTGTTTTGAGAGGTTTGCATTATCAAATACAACAAACCCAAGGTAAATTATTGCGGGTTGTTGCGGGGGAAATTTTTGATGTTGCTGTAGATATGAGAAAAAGTTCTCCAACTTTTGGACAGTGGGTCGGTTGCATTCTCAGTGCAGAAAATAAGCGACAATTTTGGGTTCCCCCGGGATTTGCCCATGGCTTTTTAGTAACTTCAGATATTGCTGAAGTATTATATAAAACCACTGACTATTATGCACCGAACTATGAGCGATCTTTGCTTTGGAATGATCCTGAAGTTGGCATTGATTGGCCATTAGAAGGAATTACACCGATTTTGTCAGCCAAAGATCAAGCAGGTCAACCTTTACAAACGGCGGAATTTTTCTCATGAAACCCATTTTACTGATCGGAAAAGATGGTCAACTCGGTCAAGAATTGCAGCCTTTCCTCGCTTCTATGGGGTTGTTAGTGAGTGTCGGACGAGACACCTTAGATTTATCCCAAACCCAAGAAATTGAAAGGTTAATTGAGAAAATACAACCGGAATGGGTGATTAATGCCGCCGCTTATACCGCAGTAGATAAGGCGGAAAGTGAGTCGGAATTAGCCCTAAAAATCAATGGCATTGCACCCGGGATTTTAGCTAAAACCTGTCAGCAATTAGACGCAACATTGATTCACATTTCCACGGATTATGTCTTCGATGGAACCCAAAGCCATCCTTATCTTGAAACCGATCCAACTCACCCTTTAGGTGTTTATGGAGAATCAAAATTAGCCGGAGAAATGGCAATTCAAGCCACCCAAGCTAAATTTGCAATTCTCCGAACCGCTTGGGTTTATGGTGTGGGTGGAACCGGAAATTTTGTGAAAACAATGTTACGATTGGGCAAAGACCGGGAAGAAATTCGGGTGGTCAGTGATCAAGTGGGAAGTCCGACTTGGACGGGAGATTTAGCCCAATCTATTGTACAATTAATGCCTCTTTTAAATGATCAAACCTACGGGATTTATCACTGTACTAATAGTGGTGTAACCAGTTGGTATGATTTTGCGATCGCCATTTTTGAAGAAGCCAAACTATTAGGATTTCCCCTAAAAATTGAGCGCGTTATTCCTATTACCACCGCCGAATATCCAACGCCAGCAACTCGTCCCGCCTATTCGGTTTTAAGTGGGAAAAAATTAGCAAATCTGCTGGGAAATCATACCCCCCAATGGCGACAAGGACTGCGAAAAATGTTACAGGAATTAACGATGTAGAGACGTTCCATGGAACGTCTCTACAGGATGTTTTCAGAAATTCTAAACTGATGAATTGTCTATTAACCCTTAACTATTAATTATGAAAGCACTGATTCTTTCCGGTGGAAAAGGAACAAGGTTACGCCCTTTGACCTATACGGGTGCAAAACAACTCGTTCCCGTCGCCAATAAACCGATTTTATGGTATGGAATTGAAGGAATTGTGGCGGCTGGAATTACAGAAATTGGGATTATTATTAGTCCAGAAACCGGAGAAGAAGTTAAAAGTTTAACGGGGAATGGCGATCGCTTTGGCGCAAAAATTACCTATATTTTACAAGAACAACCCGCCGGACTTGCCCATGCAGTAAAAGTAGCTCAACCCTTTTTAGGAGATTCTCCTTTTATTATGTATTTGGGCGATAACTTAATTGAAAGTCAACTCAGTCAGTTTTCTGAACGATTTAAACAGCAAAAATTAGATGCTTTAATTCTACTCAGAACAGTCAGTAATCCCAGTGCCTTTGGGGTAGCCGTTGTCGATGATCAAGGACGGGTTTTAAAGTTAATTGAAAAGCCTAAAGTTCCCCCCTCAAATTTAGCTTTAGTCGGGGTTTATTTTTTTGATAAAACCATTCATGAAGCGATCGCTAAAATTCAACCTTCCGCTAGGGGAGAACTAGAAATTACCGACGCTATTCAACAACTGATTGATGATCGCAAAAGTGTAGAAGCTTGTACCTTAGAAGGGTGGTGGTTAGATACAGGAAAAAAAGATGATTTACTCAGTGCTAATCAAATTATTTTAGATTCCTGTATTACCTACGATGTAGCCGTAGAAATAGACGAAAAAAGTCAAATCTTAGGACGGGTTAAAATTGGTAAAGGTACAAAATTAATCAACTGTAGTGTGCGGGGGCCAGTAATTATTGGGGAAAATTGCCATTTAGAAAATTGCTTTGTTGGCCCCTATAGTAGTATCGACAATAAAGTCACTTTAATGGATGCTGAAATCGAGCATAGTGTTATCCTAAGTGAAGCCAAAATTATTGGGATTAATCAACGTATTGTAGATACAGTTATTGGTCGTCGAGCCAGTTTAAGTACCGCACCTCAACGACCTAAAGCCCTACGGTTTATGATTGGAGATGATAGTCAAATTGAATTAGCGTGATTTACTGGATAACGGTTAATTATTACTCCACCGAATTGATTCAACGGTTAATTAATTCAATTGTAGAGACGTGCCACGGCGCGTCTCCACAGGGGATAAATTATCAAATAATTATCATTAACAATTCTCTCGACGATCTCTCTATTCATCGGTTAAAATCTCCATCTATTTCAGTATTTGACACACCCGAAAATATTGGATTTGGTCGAGCTTGTAATATAGGTTTAACTTGGGTTTATCAACAAGATTCTCAAGCTATTGTGTGGTTAATTAATCCCGATGCGTATTTATCTAAAAATGCTCTATCTCCAACAATTGAATTATTTAAAGATTACCCAGAATTATCTATTTTAGGAACAGTAATTTACAATCATAAAGGAGAATTAGAGTTTACAGAAGGACAATTTAACCCCAAAATAGGCATAATTCAAGTCAGTAATCAACTATCAGAAACCTTACGAAATCAAACTTATCAGTTAACAGCATGGGTATCAGGATGCAGTATATTAATTAATTTAAAAAACTTTAGAGAATGTCCTCAATTTGATCCCAACTATTTTCTCTATTATGAAGATTTTGATTTCTGTTTAAGGTATCGAAACCAAGGACATCAAATTGGGATTACTGCACAAATTCAAGTATTTC
>DATNRE010000320.1:0-6039 GCA_036703685.1 Candidatus Obscuribacterales bacterium | reverse complement strand
TCTCGACTCAGGCGATCGCCAGATATAATTCTTTCAACTAATTGATTCAGCCAGATTTGTAAGTCTTCTTGGGTTTCCCAATTCTGAGGAACTTCCAATGGGGAATCACTCACCGAAGACAAACTATTATTAAGCGCGGGTCGTACTGGAACTACATTGATCATGTCGGAATTTTAAATTATCCAAACTGAGTTATTGTATCACCAGAGCATCACATCAGACGGTTTTGGACTTTCTGCAACCCTTAACCTTCCCTTAACCTTAACTTGTTACAGAGAAGGTATTCTCTACGGTATCGACCCTAACAAAATATTGATTTTTTATGCTGTTTCGCCTGAATTCAATTAATCCTTCTAGTCGTTTTGCAGCTAGATTTTCAGCCTTAGCCTTGAGTTTGAGTTTAGTCGCTTGTGGCGGGAGTAATACCACAACAACTACGACTCCGAATCAAACAACGGGTACAGAAGGAGCAGCAACCACAACTCCTGGTGCCACCTCCGGTGCAGCCCAATTAATTAGTTTAGAACAACCCGTGGCACTAATCGGTGCGGGGGCTTCATTCCCGGCTCCTTTATATCAACGTTGGGCCAGTGATATTAGTGCCAGCACCAAAAATCTACAAGTTGATTATCAATCCGTTGGTAGTGGTGCGGGGGTAGAACGTTTTGTACAAGGGTTAGTTCAATTTGGCGCCAGTGATGTCGCCATGACCGACGAAGAAATTGCAAAAGTCCCCAACGGCGTTTTACTATTACCCATGACCGCCGGAAGTATTGTTTTAGCTTATAATGTCCCCGATGTAGCAGAAGTTAAATTATCTCAACAAAACCTAATTGATATCTTTTTAGGTAAAATCACCAATTGGAATGATCCAGCCCTGGCTACAGATAATCCGGGTGTCACCTTCCCCGACTTACCCATTCAAGTGATTTATCGCTCCGATGGTAGCGGAACAACAGGAGTTTTCACAAAAAATTTAGCCGCGATGAGTGAAGAATGGAATAGTACCGTGGGAGAGGGTAAAACCGTTCAATGGCCCGTGGGTATTGGGGGTAAGGGCAATGAGGGGGTTACGGCTCAAATCAGTCAAACGCCCGGTGCGATTGGTTATATTGAATATGGGTTTGCCAAAAGTGCCAACTTAAAAATGGCCTCTTTGCAAAATAAAGCAGGAAATTTTATTCAACCCAATGATCAATCCGCCGCAAAAACCCTCGAATTCGTAGAATTACCCGAAAATTTACGCGCTTTTATTACTAATCCTGAAGGAGCCGAATCCTATCCGATTGTTACTTACTCTTGGATTATGGCTTATCAAAAGTACGATAAACCAGAAATGGCTAAATCCGTGGAAGCGATGATTCAATACGGACTCACCGAAGGTCAAAAAATCAGTGCCCAACTGGGTTATGTTCCCTTACCTCCGGCAGTAGTCAAAAAAGTCGCAGCAAAAGCGGATCAAATCAGCCCAGACTTTACAATTAAAGTTGAGTAATCGGGTAAATCCCTTGCACTAATAGGTTACCCATTTTAATTTTTATCCCCAGTGGTACTTAAGATTAAAATGAGTAACCTAAGAATTAAATAGATTTCAATTAATCATGTATAATTTTTAATGTATGGCTATACCAAATCAGAATGTAACAGCAATTCCTCAATCTCGTTCCCCAATAGAAAAAAAACTGGATCAAGGGTTTGTTTGGTTAACACAAATTTTTGCCTGGGGAATTGTTGTAGTTTTATTATTACTGGGTTTTCCCATCGCTGAACAAGCCATCCCCGCCATTCAACAGTTTGGATTAGGGTTTTTATTCGGGAGTGATTGGAACCCCGTTGCCAATCAATATGGCGCGTTTCCCATGATTGCTGGGACGTTGATGAGTTCATTAATTGCCCTATTATTTGCAGTACCTTTAGGTGTGGGAACAGCAATTTTCCTCAGTGAAGATTTTATTCCTCTCTCGATTCGCACCGCCTTAACCTTTCTGGTGGAATTATTAGCCGCCATTCCTAGTGTGGTTTATGGTCTTTGGGGTATTTTTGTCTTAATTCCTTTTTTAAGACCCTTTGGGATGTTCATGTATCAAAATTTCGGCTGGATTCCTTTATTTAGTACCCCTGGTGGGGGGCCGGGATTATTCCCAGCCGGGGTGATTTTAGCAATTATGACCTTGCCTATTATTACGGCAATTTCTAGGGATTCCTTAGCGAGTTTACCTCCCGATTTACGTCAAGCGTCTTTGGGTTTAGGAGCAACCCGTTGGGTCACTATATTTAGAGTTTTAATTCCGGCTGCTTTTTCTGGAATTGTCGGCGGAATTATGTTAGGACTGGGGCGGGCTATGGGAGAAACCATGGCGGCGACGATGATTATTGGTAACTCTAATAATCTCAGACCTTCTATCTTTGCTCCGGCAAATACCATTGCTTCTTTGATGGCGAATCAATTCCCAGAAGCGTCAGGTTTACAGGTTTCGGCTTTGATGTATGCTGGATTAGTTTTGTTTGCTCTCACCCTATTGGTGAATATTGCCGCGGAGTGGATTGTTAATCAAGTTAAAGCGAAATATCAATAAGAATCAGGAGTAACTACTGCTGTTTTCAAAATCTGATCAGCCTAAAAAAAATTAGTGTTTTTTCTGTATGTCAAATCTAGCCAAAAATCCGAACTATCCTGAAAATCAAGAATTCAGTTTAATTCGCAACCCTAGAAGTTCCAGGGATATTTTTGAATTTTTCATGACGGGTATTGCTACAGCTTGTATTGTGATTACCTTGATCCCGCTTGTTGCGGTTTTGTCTTATATTTTTATCAAGGGGTCTGCCCGTTTAAATTTAGATTTATTTACTAAACTTCCCCCGGCTGCGGGACAAACCACCGGAGGCATTGCCAGCGCGATTCTAGGCACTATTCAAGTTGTTTCGGTTGCTACTTTGATTGCGGTTCCCTTTGGCATTTTAGCAGCTATTTTCCTCTCGGAATTTGGGGGAAATGGTCAAGTTGTCCGTTGGATTCGGTTTACTACTAACGTTTTAAGTGGTGTTCCTTCTATTATTGCTGGGGTGTTCGCTTATAGTTTTATTGTGTTGAAAATGGGGTCATTTTCAGTCCTGGCGGGGTCAATTGCCCTCTCGGTTTTGATGTTACCCACGATTATTCGCACCACCGATGAAGCCTTACAAATTGTTCCCCAGGAAATTCGCTGGGCTTCGGTGGGGGTGGGTGCTTCTAATTATCAAACGGTCTTGCAAGTGGTGCTTCCGGCTTGCTTACCTGCTATTTTAACCGGAGTCACCTTAGCCGTGGCTCGGGCCGCCGGAGAAACTGCACCTCTATTATTTACAGTGGTTTATACTAATAACTGGCCAGGAGGAATATTTTCTCAAACTCTCCCATCCCTAGCCTATTTAGTGTTTGAATTTGCTAGGGGATTTGATCAAGTTTTACAAGAGTTTGCCTGGGCTGCGTCCTTGGTAATTGTGGCTTTGGTTTTATTAACTAGCATCATTGCTCGTTTTGCGACTCGGCAAAAACAGTTTTAAGTCTGAGCTTTCAACCTGTTAATTTTTTGGGTTTCGGAGTTGTTTGTTTTTTTCTAACGCTGTTCTAATAATCATCAAAATAGAGGATTAATTAAATGAAATACTCTACCTTGATGTTGGTTTTTTCGATATTTTATACCTTCAGGAGCTAATTTTTATGTCCAGTGCTAATGACTATCATTCTAACCAGATGGAAACGGTAATCCAAACCGAAAATATTGATATCTATTACGGGGATTTTAAGGCGGTTCGGGGGGTTTGTTTGGAAATTCCTAAAAATAGAGTTACGGCTTTTATTGGGCCTTCTGGTTGCGGGAAAAGTACAATTCTACGCTGTTTTAATCGTCTGAATGATTTAGTTACAGGATTTAAACTAAAAGGGAATATTTTCTATCATAATCAAAATCTATATGCACCTAATGTTGATCCCGTAGAAGTTCGTCGCCGCATCGGGATGGTTTTTCAAAAACCTAACCCTTTTCCTAAGTCGATTTATGATAATATTGCCTACGGGGTACGGGTCAATAAATTAGCTAAAAATAAAGCCGAATTAGATGAAATTGTCGAGAAATCCCTGCGTCAAGCTGTATTATGGGATGAGGTAAAAGATAAACTGGGTCAAAGCGGTTTTGCCCTTTCTGGCGGTCAGCAACAACGACTTTGTATTGCGCGGGCGATCGCGATTAATCCTGATGTGGTATTAATGGATGAACCCTGTGCTTCCCTTGACCCCATTTCTACTTTATCGGTAGAAGAATTACTCCACGAACTCAAACAAAAGTACACCATTATTATCGTCACCCACAATATGCAACAAGCAACACGGGTTGCGGATATGACGGCATTTTTTAATGCTAAAGCAATTGAAGGTGGTAAACGTTTTGGCTATTTAGTGGAGTATGATGATACCCAAAGTATTTTCCAAAACCCCAAAGAAGAATCCACTCAACAATATGTGAGTGGTCGGTTTGGATAATCAGTTATCAGTTATCAGTCATCAGTTAACAGTTAATAGTCGTCAGTTATTAGTTAACAGTTTATAGTGAATAGTCATCAGTTGGGAGTTAACAGTTTATAAGTCCACACTAATCACTAAGCTGGTCACCCATCCCAATAGATCATCGGGAAATAATGACTATTAACTGTTAGCTCTCAACTCTCAATTGTTAACTCTCAACTCTCAACTGTTAACTCTCAACTCTCAACTGTTAACTATTAACTGTTAACTATTAACTCTCAACTGTTAACTATTAACTATTAACTCTCAACTGTTAACTGTTAACTCTCAACTGTTAACTGATAACTGATGACTGATGACTGATTTATGGGTTTTTAATCCATTGACGCAGGAGATTATCTTTAACCATACTTTGGCGTAATACTTCGAGTAGGTAGTCTTGAGCTTGTTCTAAATTTAAGTTTTTGACTTGTTCGCGTAGAATTTGTAATTTGAATTGTTGTTCAAGACTGAGGTTTGCAGGCGTTTCCATGTTCACTCCTCCTACTAAGTTGTACAAATCACAAGGGATTTGGACTGACTAAGTTTATCTATATCACACTAAATGTAAACTATCGTAACAAGTCCTTGACAATCTGTCCATAATGCACATTTTTAAACTAATCTCTGTTACAGAAATTCAAAATGGACTCAGAATCGACTTATGATAGAGGTCAAACCCATAAATCATAGTCAGTCAAGGAATTTTAAGCGTGATGGATGCAATAGAATTTTTTCGGAAAAGTGCCGGAACTTGGCGATCGCAACGGACAACCCACCATTTAGCCTTCAGACAAGCTGAAAAAGGTTTTTCAGATATTCAAGTCACCAGCTTAGATGCAGATGATCCCAGAGTGATCGAAATTTGTCAGATGCACAATGTTGACCCCAGTTTATCCGCCGGGGGAGCTTATGTCACCTGGGCAGGGGAAATGGCCTGGGATAAGGACGATGAAAACCATAAGGGAGAAACGGTATTTGCCATTGTTCCCGACCCGGAAAATCCCCGTAAAGGTCAAATGCTGCGAGAACGGGGTTATGCGGAAATCACCCCAGTGGCGGGTCAATTTGAGATGGATGAGGACGATGCTTTAATTTTAATTACGGAATATGAAACCATGAGTGCGATTGAACGTTTCTGGTTTATGGGTTCGGATGTGCGGATGCGAACCAGTGCGGTTAAGCGATTTGGTGGGTTTAATACCTCCACCTTTTGTACGGAAATTCGGGTTAATCCCGATGCGGAAACGGTGTTGGAATCTCCCTCAGAGGAAAATCAATTTTATTCGGCTTTTGGTTGGTAATTTCTATCAGGTGGGTAAGCGCAACGTACCCACCTAATTCTTACCAAATCCAACAGCTTTTTGCTGTCGTTTTTGTTTCGCCACTTCAAGGACTACTGCCGTGCCATTGCCACCCTCAGACGTTCTTCTGGATCAATAAAATGGTCGTGGTCATCCTTGCCCACATCTAGTTGCACCCAGTGAATTTTGCCCGTG
>DATNRE010000319.1:0-3409 GCA_036703685.1 Candidatus Obscuribacterales bacterium | reverse complement strand
TTAGGGTCAAAATATGTGTTTAAGGGCAAGGACAAGCTGCAATTTGCCGATCCCGTCACCTATCCCGATATGGGAATTTGGCATCCCCTGGCCCCGAAAATGTTCGAGGACGCCAGCGAATATTTCCAGTGGAATAATAGCCGCGACGATATTTCCGACGACCAAAAAGATCCCCTCGCCCCCTGTGTGGGGTTAGTCCTGCAACGGACGCACCTGGTGACTGGAGATGATGCCCATTATGTGGCCATGGTACAGGAAATTGAAGCCTTGGGAGCGCGGGTTTTACCTGTGTTTGCGGGAGGGTTAGACTTTTCTAAACCCATTGACGAGTATTTCTGGGATAACCCCCCGAAAGGTATTCAACCCCAACCGATCGTGGATACTATTGTCTCCTTAACCGGGTTTGCCTTAGTCGGTGGCCCGGCTCGACAGGATCACCCCAAGGCGATAGAATCCTTAAAACGGATGAACCGTCCCTATATGGTGGCCTTGCCTTTGGTCTTCCAAACCACGGAAGAATGGGAAGAAAGTGATTTAGGTCTGCATCCGATCCAAGTGGCCTTACAAATTGCTATTCCTGAACTGGATGGGGCCATTGAACCGATTATTATATCAGGACGGGATGGGGCTACCGGAAAAGCGATCGCCTTACAAGACCGGATCGAAGCGATCGCCCAACGGGCTTTAAAATGGGCGAATTTGCGGAAAAAACCCAAATTAGACAAAAAAGTTGCCATTACCGTTTTTAGCTTCCCCCCCGATAAAGGAAACGTCGGGACAGCAGCCTATTTGGATGTGTTCGGGTCTATTTACGAAGTCCTCAAAGCCTTGCAGGGCAATGGCTACGATATTCAAAACCTGCCCGAGTCCGCCGAGAAACTGATGCAGGAAGTCATCCACGACGCCACCGCCCAATATCAGAGCCCGGAATTAAATGTCGCCTATCGGATGTCCGTGGCTGAATATGAGCAGTTAACCCCCTATTTTGATCGCTTAAATGAGAATTGGGGGCCACCACCGGGAACCTTAAACACCGACGGCGAGAATTTATTGATTTTCGGTAAACAATTCGGCAATGTGTTTATCGGCGTTCAACCGACCTTTGGCTATGAAGGCGACCCGATGCGGTTGTTATTCTCCCGGTCAGCCAGTCCCCACCATGGTTTCGCCGCGTATTACACCTATTTAGAACGGGTATGGCAAGCGGACGCGGTGTTACACTTTGGAACCCATGGCTCCTTAGAATTTATGCCAGGTAAACAAATGGGGATGTCGGGAGAGTGCTACCCCGATAATTTAATTGGCAGTATTCCCAACCTGTATTACTACGCCGCCAACAACCCCAGTGAAGCCACCATCGCCAAACGGCGCAGTTATGCCGCCACTATTTCTTATTTAACTCCGGCTGCGGAAAACGCGGGATTATATAAAGGACTGCAAGAACTCAACGAGTTAATTGGGTCTTATCAAACCCTAAAAGATAGCGGTCGGGGTGTGGCGATCGTTAACACCATTATCGATAAGTCCCGAATGGTGAATTTTGACCAAGATATCACCCTCCCCGAAACCGATGCGGCGGAATTAACCCCCGAAGCACGGGATCATATCGTTGGACAGGTCTATCGGCGGTTAATGGAAATTGAGTCGCGGTTGTTACCCTGTGGTTTGCACGTTATTGGCAAACCCCCCACGGCCGAAGAAGCAATTTCAACTCTGGTAAATATCGCCAGTATTGATCGGGAAGAAGATAATCTTCTCAGCTTACCCCGAATTATTGCCAATAGCCTTAACCGGGATCTTGAGGAACTCTACTCTAACAATAACCTCGGGGTGTTAGCGGATGTGGAGTTATTACAGAAAATCACCGAAGCCTGCCGCGCGGCCGTTATTGCCTTAGTGCACGAACAAACCGACGCCGAAGGACGGGTTTCTCTGGTCTCCAAACTCAACTTTTTTAATATGGGGAAAAAAGAACCCTGGGTTGAGGCCTTGTACGAGTGCGGTTTCACCAAAGTTGACCCCGAACCCATTAAACCGTTATTTGAGTATTTGGAATTCTGCTTACAACAGGTGTGCGCCGATAACGAGTTGGGCTCCCTGCTGCGGGCGTTGGAAGGAGAATATATCATCCCTGGGCCAGGAGGCGACCCCATCCGTAACCCCGATGTGTTACCGACGGGCAAAAATATGCACGCCCTCGACCCCCAGTCCATCCCCACGGCGGCGGCGGTGAAATCGGCTCAAATCGTCGTAGAACGGCTGTTAGAACGGCAAAAGGTCGAAAATGGTGGAAATTACCCGGAAACCATCTCCGTCGTCCTCTGGGGAACCGATAACATCAAAACCTATGGGGAGTCCCTAGCCCAAGTGATGTGGATGGTCGGGGTTAAACCCGTACCCGATGCCCTGGGACGGGTGAATAAGTTGGAGTTAATTTCCTTAGAAGAATTGGGACGGCCGCGTATTGACGTGGTGATCAACTGTTCCGGGGTGTTCCGCGACTTATTTATTAACCAAATGGCGTTATTAGATAAAGCGGTAAAAATGGCGGCCGAATCTGATGAACCGTTGGAGATGAATTTTGTTCGTAAACACGCTTTAGAACAGGCGAAGGAGTTAGGAGTATCGGTCAGACAAGCAGCAACTCGCGTGTTTACCAATGCTTCCGGTTCCTATTCATCTAATGTGAATTTAGCCGTGGAAAATAGCAGTTGGGAACAGGAATCAGAATTACAAGAAATGTATTTAAAGCGTAAATCTTTTGCCTTTAATTCTGATAATCCAGGGATGATGGAACAGGATCGAAATATCTTTGAGTCGGCGTTAAAAACCGCAGAAGTGACGTTCCAAAACTTAGATTCTTCGGAAATTAGTTTAACGGATGTTTCCCATTATTTCGATTCTGACCCGACGAAATTAATTGCTAATTTACGCCAGGATGGTAAAAAACCGACCTCCTATATTGCGGATACCACAACAGCAAATGCTCAAGTTCGGACGTTATCGGAAACGGTGCGTTTGGATGCCCGGACTAAACTTCTCAACCCGAAATGGTATGAAGGAATGTTATCCCATGGTTATGAAGGGGTGCGCGAACTTTCTAAGCGCCTAGTTAATACCATGTGATGGAGTGCTACAGCCGGGGCGGTGGATAATTGGGTTTATGAGGATGTGAATGAAACGTTTATTCAAGATGCAGAAATGCAGAAACGTTTGCTGAACTTAAACCCCCATTCTTTCCGTAAGATTATTAGCACTTTGTTAGAGGTTAATGGCCGCGGCTATTGGGAAACCAGCGATGAGAATTTAGACCGTCTGCGGGAGTTATACCAAGAAGTTGAAGACCGGATTGAAGGGATTGAATAAAACCCTTTAAAATCCCGATTCCCCTCGGTATAAATATTCTATG
>DATNRE010000318.1:0-2768 GCA_036703685.1 Candidatus Obscuribacterales bacterium | reverse complement strand
AAACATCGACCCAAAAATGGCAGGGGAAATCTTTCCCCAATCAAAAGCACAAGCTTTTAACAACATTTCACGCATCTGCTGATCAAAGGCCGCAGGTTTTACAGTCTCCTCAAATAACTTCCCATTCACATAGGGAAACTGCGCTAAATTTTCATCTAAATTTTTTAACCGCTTGTCATTAGATGTATTTAAAATATGGAAAATTGAAGCAATGTGCATCGCCAAATCACTGCCATCTTCCTTAGTATGGAGATCGATATATTCCCAAAA
This sequence comes from Candidatus Obscuribacterales bacterium, assembly GCA_036703685.1. Classification (GTDB taxonomy): domain Bacteria; phylum Cyanobacteriota; class Cyanobacteriia; order Cyanobacteriales; family Microcoleaceae; genus Planktothrix. Next base: position 2,498 of record DATNRE010000318.1, on the reverse strand, counting down.
AATCCCCTTATTAAAAATGCTCGTATCATCCGCAAACATACAGAATAATAGCCGCACCAGATACACTTCTAAATCATGCCCTGTATAGCCAATTTCTTTGAGGCGATCATGCAGTTCTCCCATCAATTCCGCCGCTGCAATATTGACCGGATCTTCATCTTTATAAACCCGTTTTTCATATCCGGCTATAAAGCCGAATAGATGCACATGATTTACAAAATCCCTTAGCTCAAACTCTGTAGTTTCGTCCGTATCTAAATCATAAAGCCGGAATTTTTGGAAATCCGAAACTAAAATATATTTGGGTAATTCATGCTCCTTTAAATTGGGAAAATAATCTTTTGCCTGTTGTGTAGCCTTATCTAAGTCTTTGCCCCTAGACTTATGTTCCACCAAAATCATCCCTTTCCACAAAAGATCGATAAAGCCTTGTTTATTATCGGCTTTTTTAATTGGTAGCTCAAAACTTCCTACCCGCCGCCGTGAAATGCCAAACACATTAAAAAAATCATTCCAGAATGATTGTGACTCTGACTTCTCTGAAGTTTCGGTTTGCCATTCCTTAGAAAAGGCGATCGCCCTTTGCTTAATCTCATTCCAACTTAGAGGCATATCGGCAAATATTAAGGGATGATTTTAGGCAATTTTTATACTATCACAGGACTTAGGCAAGTACACTATATATAGCTTGCTTGCCTAAGTCCTGACAGATTACAATTCGTGAAATCCTCTTAAATCTGTGATACCCATTACCTCTTGCCCTATTTTTTCAAAATTGGTAGAACAAAACACAGACAAGAATCTATACTAAGTGGAACAATGGCTTGACAAACCGGGCTTAAGCCCCATGGGATTAAATCTAGCAACTTGTCAATATTCAACGTAAACTGGTAAACAGTAATTATCTATGGGCTATTTTCCTTTGATAGTTCAAAACTTAAAAAAATATTGATTTTTCCCTAAAAGACGGTTTGAACCCCCATCTATGTCTTAAACCCCTATGAAATCTGCATCCCCGACCAATTCTATATCAGGAGAATCAACGGTGGTTTCATCCCAAGTAATTGATGTAACGCCCGTTGAGGAGTCTACAGCTAATCGAAAGAATATGAGTAAAGTGGGGGGTGAGACCCCACAGCAAAAATCATCTAGTTCGATGAATGGGAGTTTAGTTCCTACTGGTGGAGGTGGAGGTAATTTCTCCTCTTTTCTAGCCCCTTTAACCAAAGACAATTTCGTAATTGTGGTTAAAGAGGTTGAGGAAAAACTAAAAACCGTGAATCAAACCCTATCGATGCTGAATAATCTGCTCGATGCCCAGGGGTTTGAGGAAATCCTGAATGAGATGTTGCGGTCGATTACGATTAAAATAGGGGAACTTTTGAATGCCGATCGGACAACGATCTGGCTAGTAGATGAAGAAAAACACGAACTGTGGTCAATTGTCGCGGGTGGACAGGATGGTAAACCCCTAGAATTGAGAATTCCCTCCACGGCCGGAATCGCCGGAGAAGTGGCGACGACTCGAACGGTGGTTAATATTCCCTACGATTTTTATAACGATCCGCGTTCGGCCGCCGCCAAGAAAATGGATCAGAAAAATGGCTATCGGACTTATACGATGGTCGTTATGCCTCTTTTAAATGATGAAGATGGCTTGGTGGCGGTGGTACAGTTACTGAATAAATTAAAACTGAATGCTGCTCCCCATGAACCCTTAGATGAAAAGATAGATTTTGAGGGATTTACTGCAAATGATGAAAAACTATTTGAGGAATTTGTTCCTTCAATTCGCCTGATTTTAGAGTCCTCTCGTTCCTTCTATGCCGCCACGGTCAGACAACGGGCGGCGGCTGCATTAATGAATGCGGTTAATGCCCTCAGTAAAAGCAGCTTGGACTTAGAGGAAACCCTAAAAAATGTTATGGATCAGGCAAAAGAATTAATGAATGCCGATCGCAGTACCCTCTGGTTATTAGATGAAGAAAAAGGCGAACTTTGGACAAAAATTCCGATTAATGAAAAGTTAGTAGAAATTCGGATTCCTAGAAATGCCGGATTTGCGGGAGTTGTGGCCCAAAGTGGCGAACCGTTATTAATTCCTTTTGATCTGTATAACGATCCTCGTTCAGAAACCTCTAAACAAACGGATCAAAAAACCAAATATCGGACGTGCAGTATGTTATGTACGCCCGTCTATAATGCCGATAATCAACTGATTGGGGTGACTCAATTAATTAATAAGAAAAAACAAGGAGAACACCCTCCCTATGATCCAGAAAATTGGCCGGAAGCCCCGGAACAATGGAAAGCCAGCTTTAATACGAATGATTTAGAATTCATGCAGGCTTTTAATATTCAAGCGGGGGTTGCCCTACAAAATGCCAAATTGTTCCAAAAAGTCAAAGAACAGGAACAACGGCAAAAAGATATTTTGCGATCGCTCAGTAATGGCGTCATTTCTACCGATAAAGAAGGTCGCATGATTGCTACTAATG
>DATNRE010000317.1:0-4191 GCA_036703685.1 Candidatus Obscuribacterales bacterium | reverse complement strand
CAAAAGTGCCGAAATTAGTCAACCCTATCCTGATGATATTGAACATGATCAATGATGCTTATGCTTGGATTGAAAAAGCACTAAATACAATTCATAAAGTAGACTGGTATCGTTCGGTTCAAACTGTCGAAAGTCAACCGGGATCTACTCTGATAATCGAGGGTAAATCCTACATTAATTTTGCTAGTAATGATTATTTAGGATTAACCGGAGATCAACGGTTAATTGATGCTGCGATCGCCGCGACTCAACAATTTGGTACGGGGGTAACGGGTTCCCGGTTATTAACCGGACATCGCCAACTCCATCGAGATTTGGAATTAGCGATCGCCGCTTTTAAACAAACCGAAGATGCCTTAGTTTTTAGTTCTGGTTATTTAGCTAATATTGGTACAATTGCGGCTTTAGTTGGACAAAGAGATTTAATTTTATCCGATGAATATAACCATTCTAGCCTAAAAAATGGGGCAAAAATGAGTGGGGCGACGGTGTTAGAATATCAACACAATCAGCCACAACATTTGAGAAAACTATTAGAAGAAAATCGTCTTCCCTATCGCAAAGCCTTAATTATTACCGATAGTGTCTTTAGCATGGATGGAGATTTATGTCCCCTACCTGATTTACTCGATTTAGGGGAAGAATTTTCCTGTATGGTATTAGTAGATGAAGCCCATGGAACCGGAGTTTTCGGGAAAAATGGCGCCGGATGTGTAGACCATTTTAACTGTACGGGAGAGCCTTTAATTCAGATGGGAACTCTGAGTAAAGCCCTGGGAAGTTTAGGAGGTTATGTAGCAGGATCGGCGGAATTAATTGACTTTTTAAGAAATCGCGCTTCTAGTTGGATTTATACTACAGGATTGAGTCCTGCGGACACCGCCGCCGCCTTAGCCGCGATTCAAATTGTGCAAACCGAACCCCAACGCCGGGAACAATTATGGCAAAATGTGAAAACCTTAGAAACCCTATTTCAAGATCATAAAAAAACCTCTAATTTACCGATTTCTCACACCCTTTCCCCCATTTTTTGTATTCCAATTAAAGATGCAGCTACGGTATTAACCCTCAAAAATCAACTCAAAGAACAAGGAATTTTTGCCGCCGCGATTCGTCCCCCTACGGTCAATACCAGTCGGATTCGGATTTCTTTAATGGCAACTCATACCCCCATGCAGTTACAAACATTGGTTCAAGTTTTAACCGATATCATTTTTGCAGGAAATACCAAGGAACAAAGACACCAAGAGCTATAATTAAGGGGATTAAACTCTAATTATGTTTGTCAAGACGGGTTAATTTTTATTATTACCCATTACCCATTACCCATTACCCATTACCCATATTAATGAAACAAATTCTTCTATTGACTGGTTTAACTGTTACTTTAATCGCCACCCTCTCCTCCTGTGCCAATAGTCCCACGGGGGAAGCTATCAAAAACTCCCTGCAAGCTGATCCTCAGTTAGAAACCAATTCTCCCCCACCTGAACCCATAATCACACCCACTAAAACCCCTCAACCTGTCATTCCTGTGGTTGAACTTCCGGCTGATTTTCCCTCGGAAATTCCACTTTATGCCAATGCTATTTTACGAGAGGTGATGCCTTCAACCACCGATAAAACTACTGTTATTACCCTTTGGGAAACAGTTGATCCCAGTAATGCGGTTCAGAGTTTCTACAAAAAAGAATTAGAGACAAAAAAATGGGAAATTATCGATAATTTAGAACCCGAAAATAGCGATAATCTGAATGCCAAAAAAGATAATTTAAAAGTTACTATTGTCCAACAACCGAATGCTAAAGGGGATGGAAAAACCTATTTTCAAATTCGTTATCAATCCGTTCCCGTTGTTGCGGTTACGACTCCAACTCCCTCTCCAACTTCCTCTCCCTCACCAACCCCTAATACTGAAACACCAGATAATAATTCTGTTCCGCAAGAGTTAAGTTCCTCTGTTGCTGATATTGCAAAATTAGGTATTTTTAAAGCCCCAAACTCTCAAGAAACTGGAATTTTACCTAATCCAAATGGGACAATTACTCGCAGTCAATATGCTCGTTGGTTGGTAGAGGTTAATAATAAATTATATACCGATAACCCCGCCAAACAAATTCGGTTAGCGGGGGGGAATAGTCAACCCATTTTTACAGATGTTCCGAAAACCCATCCGAATTTTGCAGAAATTCAAGGATTAGCAGAAGCGGGGTTAATTCAAAGTCCGTTATCGGGAGATAATACAGTAACAAAATTTCGTCCCGATTCTCCTTTAACTCGGGAGGATTTAATTGCTTGGAAAGTGCCTTTAGATACTCGACAGTCTTTACCCAAAGCTAATATTGATGCAGTTAAAGAAAGATGGAGTTTTAAAGATACCTCTAAAATTGATCCGGGGGCTTTACCGGCTATTTTAGAAGACTATAATAATGCGGATAATTCTAATATTCGTCGGGTTTTTGGGTATACCACTTTATTCCAACCGAAAAAAACTGTGACCCGTGCAGAAGCGGCGGCTACCCTTTGGTATTTTGGCTTTCAAGGAGAGGGAATTTCGGCTAATGAAGTTTTAAATAATCCTAATCCTGATCCTAATCCTAATCCTGATCCTAATCCAACACCAAATTAAGAGGAGGAAAAAATCCAGCGTTAATCCAGTTATTTAGAGGACAGGGAATTAGGGAAGATTGCGCTTAAGCGCAACAACGGGATTGATAATCTGTACGCAGTAGTATGATCATTAAGATGGGGGACACGCTCGTTTTTAATCTCCCCGATTCGTCCTATAATTTTTAGAACTAGACTGGCTTAATTTATTATGACTTCCGTAATCCCTTCTACATTTGTTTTGACACTGTTAATGGTGATTGGCCTATTCTTTTTTGTTCGAGCTTCAACTAAAGACCGAATAGAACAGGAAAAACTGATCGCCGAACAGGGAGCAGAATCCTTGCTCACACAAATCCGACAATATTTCGCCTCCCGAGCCTATCGGATTACGGAGTTAAATCGGGAAAATAATCAAATCACCTTTGAAGGGCTAGTCCGCCCCAGTTGGTTTTTAGCTATCTTCCTAACTCTGTTAACGGCCGTAGGGCTATCATGTTTGGGGTTAGTCCTATCGATGGTTGTGCCTAATGCAGGCCAACTATTTTGGGGACTGGTGTTGCTTTCGCCCCTAGCTGGTTGGTTTTATTGGAAAGGCTCCGGGCGTCCAGAACAGGTCTGTCTCAAGTTGGATGCGGTCATGGATCAGGATAACCAAACCCAAAGTTTAATTACCGTAACTGCTCACCGAGACGAACTGGCTACCCTTAAACAAGCACTCAACCTCAAAGTCTGGGAATAATTTCAATTCCCACCGGGTTCAAAACCGCAAACATGACAACAATGCCAACGGTCTTGAATCTTGATTCAGGATATAACCACCACAATTAGAACAATTTTGATTCGTGGTACTGGGGTGGGGAGTAATTCCAACTTGTCAGCAAGAATCAACAGAATTCACCCCAACCGGCACCCAGAATCAACGGACTAATTTTTTTCCTTCGCGCCTGCCTTATCAGAGTTAAGGACTGAAGCTCATATTGCTCATGGCTCTCATCAGGTGTCACGGCTCAAGAAAAGCTCTGGATTATCAAACCCTTTCACTAAGAGGATGGGATGTTGCAGACAACATCTCGATTTCAAACCCCCTTAGCGGTGGAAGCAGAGGAAACCAATGTGGCTTTCTCCACAAGCTGTTTTAAACTGGGGAATAAAAAGTGATTCTCCTCAACGTACTGGGCTCCAAATAGACCCTTTTCAGCCCAGAAGTATCGATCTGTGGTATGCTCATTTCGTTTTACAAGAAGCAGAGCCGGAGGAATAATTCCTTCAGCGTGGATAAACTTACGAGCGGCCGTTACGGGTTTATCTTCGCCACTTGAAATGCTATATTGAGGCACACATTCTAAAATCCTACGTCCTTCTTGTCTGCGACGGCTTTTACGCTTACGTCTTCTAGCCAACTTGTTGACCTCCTTTTTAAGCAGGCGGGTTGTAAATATAGCTACAAAATCCGAGAGAATTATATCTTTTCTAGTTCAAAATATCAAGCTGTTTTAATAGATTGACACAAAATGATAAGGAAAGGGATCAGAAGCAGGGAGGGAGGAATGGTCGTTGATTGATTTTTGACTTTTGACTTTT
>DATNRE010000316.1:0-2334 GCA_036703685.1 Candidatus Obscuribacterales bacterium | reverse complement strand
GTCAAGCACCCGACAAACCGTATTTGTAACCATTTCATCAATCGATTCTGGCATAGTATAAAATGCCGGAACCGGAGGCATAATAATTCCCCCGCATTCAGTCACTGTTAACATATTTTTAAGATGGATAGCATGGAGAGGAGTTTCCCGCACCATTAATACTAACCGACGACGTTCTTTAAGCACCACATCCGCCGCCCGGGTCAGAAGGCTGCTCGTCACTCCCGTAGCCACCTCAGCCAAGGTTTTCATCGAACAGGGCAGAATCACCATCCCCATCGTCCGAAATGAACCACTGGATATGGCCGCCCCCACATCACCGATAGCATAGCTCACATCAGCTAAGTTGTGGAGTTGTTTAGTATCTATCTCTAACTCATGGGATCGGGTGATTTCTCCTGCCCGGGAAACCACCAGATGGGTTTCTACATCAGTTTCCCGCAGGAGTTCCAACAGACGCACCGCATAGATAATACCACTCGCCCCACTAATGCCCACAATGAGACGTTTAGAACTGGTCATATTAAGGCGGCTTCCTAATCTGAATTATTGTATTTTAACCCAAAATAAACCCATTTTTCAAGCATCTTGGTTTCTAATATCACTGCGAATATGTAAATCTCGTTGAGGGTAGGGCATTCTAATATTATTCTGCACAAAAACTTTCCAAATTTCGCAAGCAATCTCGCTCATAATTTGTTTACCCCCAATGGGAGTTGCTAACCAGACTGTGATCTCAAAATCTAAACTGGATTCTGCAAAATCAATAAAACTAACCAAAGGAGCCGGATCATTTAAAACTTCAGGATGTTTATAGATAACTTCTAACAAAATATCTATCACTTTTTGCGGGTCACAATCATAACTCACTCCCACAATCAAAGACTTTCTTACCCGGCGATCGCTCCCCGTCATTGTTTTAAGTTCCTGGGTAAAAAAGACTTGATTCGGAATAATTTTTTCTGAATTATCTCTCATCACTTGTACCGTTGTGGCTCGAATACTAATTTTTTTAACTTCGCTCGATTCCCCAGCAATTTCAATAATATCTCCCGGTCTTAAAGATCCTTCAAACAATAAAAATATCCCACTAATAAAATTACTAAATACCTCCTTTAAACCAAACCCAATTCCAACGGATAATCCCCCCGTAATTGCCGCAAATGTTGTAGAATTAAATCCTAGATATCCAATAACAATCACGATTCCTAGAGTAATTAAAAAATAACGAATTAAAATTAATGAGGCTTGAGCACCACCGGAATCCATTTTTGTGCTATTAATAATCTGCCAGAGAATATATTCAAAAATACTGACAGCAACAATCCATAGATATAACCCCACCGTACTGATTAAAATATCTCCGATGGTAACTGTACTGCCAAATAAATTAATTACCACCACCTGCATCAACCTCTCAAAATCTACAAATAAATTTAAAACTTCTCTTAAAAAATATAAAATAAATATCGGTCTAAAAAAATAGAAATTGCACTCCTTAACCCGAGTAATCGGAATAAATAGACATAAACTAACAATAAAAATTCGATAGAATAAATAAACCCATAAAATATTAATGGCGATCGCCATAATTCCAGCAATCCATCCTTGATAAATAAATAAATCGTGAAATAAATTTAAGACAATTAAGCTAAATCCCAGACCCACAAAATCAGGAATTAAGATTAACCCACACCAATAGGGAGCTAAAGTTATTTCTTGGGCTAAATTAACAGCTAGTTGGGGGAAAGTTTCCTTGATTTTTTTACTCACCCCATAAAATAGGCTATGACTAACTAAAATCGAGATCAAAATCACCCCTAATTGAATTTGTACAGGAGGGCGATTCAAAAAAATTGAGAGTTTAGTTATTTGATCAACAATGAATGTTAAATCGAGGGAATTAGACATATCGAATTTTTTTAAGGTTGACTTAATTTCTGATTAAAAGTTTCAGTAATCTGATTAGCAGCATCCTGAGCCGTAATACTTCCCCCTAATACTTGAGGATATAAACTATAGCCCATTTTCGCCCAAATCCGCGCCGATTCAACTTGGTCTAAAGGAATCGCAATTGCGGTTTTAGATTGCTCCACTAATATCGCTTCTAGGGGAAACAAACGACTATTAACATTAATATTTTGATGAGCCGGAATAAAAGAGCCTGCTAGGAGAGTTAACCGCTTGCGAGTTTGTTCTGGATTGGTAAAAAATTCAGCTAATTTTAGAGCTAAATTCTGTTGTTGAAGACTTGACATTCGATTAAACAACAGAATTTAGCTCTAAAATTAGCTGAATTTTTTACCAATCCAGAACAAACTCGCAAGCGGTTAA
>DATNRE010000315.1:0-7230 GCA_036703685.1 Candidatus Obscuribacterales bacterium | reverse complement strand
TCTTCCCGCTATTAATTTTCCTCCTAAAACCGCAATTGCGGCACAAATAGTATGGCCGACAATTCCCCCCATAATCACCCCTATCGGGTTATGAAAGGTCGCTAAGGCAATCGTAGCAATTTGGGTGCGATCGCCCCATTCTGCCACAAAAGTTAACAAAAAAGATTCTAATAAAATTTTCCATTTAGTTTTGCCTTTAGCAAACTTAATATCAGCTTTTTCTACCGCTTCTACCGCTTCTTCCTGTTCCTCATTTGTACCAATATCCCCAGGCATTTTACTGGCATCATATAATAGTTTTGCCCCAAATAGAGCAAACAAAATAATCTCGGCATAATGAATATAAATCCGAGGTAAAAATGAAAATATCTGCCCTACCGCCACAGAGATAACCGTCATCATTGCCAAGGCGGCTACTACACCCAAAAATACAACTTTTCTGTTATATTTTGATGACAAAATAACCGCAATAAAAAACGTTTTATCTCCAAGCTCTGAAATCGTAATCAGTAAGAGAGCAGCGGTAAAACCAGTGAGCATAATTTCAAGAAAATTAAAGGGGATAAAAAACAGCCAGCAAACTTTTGCTTTTTTACTTTACCATAAAATTTTTCTATTTTTAAGTCTTTTATTCGTTAAAATTACAGCTTTTATTCATAAATGAATCATAATAATTTCATAATAACTTCATGATTTTATCTTCAAGTCAATACTACTCCGAGAAAATCAAAACCGCCTGAACATTACCCCGGTTAAGGTTGATGATCCGTCCCCTGACAAAATTTATCAAACAGGACTTCCCCTTAGTCGTAAGATCAGAGAGTGGATCAAATCCGTTGGTGTGATTTTCAATCGCAACTGGAGTTGATCCTTGGCACATTTGTATAACCCCTATCGTTAATCCCTATGTCATTTCCCCGTTCTAGCGGTATCCTACTACATCCCACATCCTTACCCAGTCCCTTTGGTGTTGGGGATATTGGCCCTGTCGCCTATCAATTCGTTAATTTTTTAAAACAGAGCGCCCAACAACTTTGGCAAGTCTTACCCCTGGGCCCCACGGGATTTGGTAATTCTCCCTATTTATCCTATTCTGCTTTTGCCGGAAATCCCTTATTAATTAGTTTAGAACTCTTAAAAGAGGATGAATTATTAACGGATGAAGACTTAGCAAACCCGCCCCATTTTCCTAATCATATTGTTAATTTTGATGCGGTTAAAGCCTTTAAAGAAAAACTGTTTCATCAAGCCTGCGTTACGTTTAAAGCCAATGCCACAGAAGAACAGGAAGAAGAATTTAATCAATTTTGTTCTCGCAGTAACTATTGGTTAGATGATTATGCCATTTTTATGTCTCTTAAAGAGGCATTCAACGGAGAAAGTTGGAATCAATGGGATGAAGGAATTGCTCGACGGAAACAGGAATCCCTACATAAATGGGGAGAAAAGTTGGCTAAACCCATCTATTATCATAAATTTCTACAATTTCAATTCTTCAAACAATGGTCAAAACTCAAACAATATGCTAATGAGCAGGGTATCCAAATTTTTGGAGACTTAGCGATTTATGTTGCCCATGATAGTGCTGATGTTTGGTCACATCCTGAAATCTTTTGTTTAGATGGAGAAACCGGAGAAGCAGCCTTAATGGCTGGAGTTCCACCGGATTATTTTAGCCACACCGGTCAACTGTGGGGAAATCCCGTCTATAATTGGGAGCGTTTACAACAGGAAGGATTCCATTGGTGGCTCCAACGAATTGAATCGTTATTAAGCTATTTAGACTTAGTTAGAATTGATCATTTTCGCGGTTTAGAATCCTTTTGGGCTGTTTCCCAAGGAGAAACAACTGCGATTAACGGCCAATGGTTACAAGCGCCTGGAGACGCCTTCTTTAGCTTATTAAATGAGAAATTGGGCAAACTCCCCATTATTGCCGAAGATTTGGGAATGATTACCCCAGAAGTGGAAGAATTGCGGGATAAATATGGTTTACCCGGGATGAAAATTCTACATTTTGCCTTTGATTCCGGTTCAGGTAATCCCTATTTACCGTATAACTACGCCTCCGCTAATTGGGTGGTTTATACCGGAACCCATGATAACGATACAACGGTGGGTTGGTTTAACCGTCGCAGTTTACAAGAACAAGCCCGAGTGACCCGCTACTTGGGCTGTACCTCCGGTTATGGGATTCATTGGGATTTGATTCGGTTAGCCATGTCCTGTGTGGCGAATCAAGCCATTTTCCCCCTACAGGATATTTTAGGTTTAGGGAGTGAAGCGAAAATGAATATGCCCGGGGAAGCGGAAGGAAACTGGGCTTGGCGTTTTCAACCGGGAGTATTAACCGACGAAATTGGAGAACGTCTCAAATTTCTAACCGAAACCTACGGTCGTCAACCCTATTAAATTGGCATCAGTTAGGGGTCAAAAAAAGAAATTGTCAGTCAAGAGAATTAACTCTTAACTGACAATTCTTAAAGTAATAACAGTTCAAGACCGCGCTAAGGCAAGTCTTTAAGCTGATTTAGAAGCGGAATTGAGTCCGCAGAGTTCCGACCACGATGGTATTGTTGTTTTCATTGTGATCAGGATTGGTGACGACATAAAACCCAGGAGTAATGGAGATGTAGTCGTTGATGGGATAGCGGTAGAAACCTTCAATGTGAATGGAGGTATCTCGGTCTTCTAAAGCACTGATATCATGGCTGGTCACTTGAGGAGGCATCCCCACAATCAGACCGCCTAAACCACCCTCTTTGAAGACATCGGGGAAGGCTAAGGAAACAGCCCAGTTGATAATGGTTGCGGTATCATCACCACCATTTTGTTGGTTAGCCCAGGTGGAACCAAACCAGCCACCCAACTCGAAGTTTTTGGAGAGGCGCCAGTTAGCTTGGAACCCTACGTTATCGGTGGTTGTAGCATTGTCCCCAAAGGGTTGATTAGCAATCCAACTTCCTGTTCCCCCAGAGACAAACACACTGCCATTTGTAAAGTAACGGTGGTTATACTCTAAACCCACACCAATATTAGGATTGGGTTTGAACACCAATTGCATACCCCCACTGTAGCCACCATTGAAGACCCCATTTCCTTCGTTGGCAAATTCGGCTCGGTCAGTGACGTAGCCTAAATTCAGTTTAACCTTGTCACTGAAAGCATATTTCAGACCCACACCCGTTCCTTCAGGCCCCCGGAAGGTAGTCGGGTTATAGCGGCCAAAGCGAGAGAGCGCTCCATCTCCAGAACCACCAAAGGGGGTGATGGTGTCATAGATATCATCATTGTCAAGACCCGTAGCCCCAATGTAGACTTGGCCTTTGGCATTAACGATCGGGAAGCGGTAGTACAACTCATCCAAAACGACACCATCGTCCTCACCATCAATGGAGGTACGACTCATCAAGGTATTGGTGATGTCGAAATCGGACAGGTTAGGAATGGATCTCGCTTGTAAACGAGTTCTCAACAAATCCTGACCCGTGAAGCTGGTATCAAAGTTCAAACGAACCCGGTAGCCAAAATAGGCTTCCGTGGGATCGCTATCTTCATGGGCAAACTGACCCACCACGTTGCTGGCTGCTCGATCGCCTGCCGCATCGCCACCCCAGAAAATCGCCTCCCCACGGAGTTTGGTGGTAGTAGAGAACTGATTGGCCTCTAGTTCGGCAGTTCTGGCTTCTAAGGCATAGACACGACCGCGTAGAGTGGCTAATTCCGCCGCAAATTCTTCTTGTAACCGTTGGAGAACGGCTAAATCTTCCCGGGTGACCAAATTGGCTACGGACGCAGCAATCAATTCATTAACCCGCTCTAAACAGGCATTTAAACCCGCGGCAAACTCAAAACGAGTCATGGCCCGGTTGCCTTTGAAGGTTCCATCGGGATAACCCGCGATACAACCATAGCGTTCAACCAAGGATTGCAAAGCCTGGAATGCCCAGTCAGTGGGTTGAACGTCTGATAATTGAGAAACTGAAGTGACCTGCTCTAGGGCATCGGTAGCTTCAGCATATTCATTAATTTGTTCTAAGCCTGAGACACCGGTTTCGGTCGGCTCGGTCGATGACATCTGAGCCACTTGGAACTCAGAAGCTTGAGCAGTTTGTAGTGGGGCCGAAGCCTCCGGTTCATTCGTCGCTGTAGCCTGACCTTCGACTAAAGCGGTGGGTTCGACGGCAACATCAGGAGTCAAAGACAGGGCAAGTTGCTCTGTGGATGACTCGGAACTGGCTTGAGGTTGCAACTCAGTATTCTGTCCAGAGGTCGGAACTGCAAGGGCAGTTTCGAGGGTGATGGTCGCTGTATCTGTCGCATTTGCCAATTTCTCCGATGGAGCCTCGGTTGCGAAGGCTGCATTCGTTAAGAGAATAGCCGCTCCCAGAACGCCTGGACTTTGCTTTAGAGTGTTCAATAAAACTTTGTTCATCATCTCAATTCTCACACCGACACTTAAAATACCACAAAGCAAGGGAGTCCCTAGCTCGACTGAACCAATAGTATCATATCTTAACTAGAGTTTTTCCAGAGTCAAGTGGGGGAACAAAAGTTAAGACTTGTTTTCAACCAGATTCAATCGGTATAACCTTTACTTAGAGAGAGTTTGGCTTCTCTACAATTTGTTGTGAATTGATCCGTCGAATTGCTACTAATGAAGGTTTAGGGGGATCGTTGGGTTGCTTACCTGGCCAGTTTGATCCCAAAGGAACTTGACGAGTTTGCATAAATTCTTCTCCTTGGGTGGTTTGTAAAGCAAATTGGAGGGTTTGGGTTGCCCTGTCCTTGCGGGTGCGGTTATATTCCCCCGGATGTTGAACCGCAATAAACAGGGTTTTTTGATCGGGAGTAAAAAACAGCCCAGTGAGTTCAGAATCCATCGGCCCCATGGCAAATAAAAAGGATTGACCGACATATTCCCCTGATGTGGGGAGAAACCAAAGGGAATTATTGCCATACAGACCTAATAATTCTGTGTCTTCTAGGGGCTGTTGGTTCCCATCAAGACGACCTGGGGCAACGGGCTGATTATGTTTGTTGGTGGCAATGTCCGTCACCATCCATAAATTCCCGATCGCATCCAGGGCTAAATTATCTGGGTTGGCAAATCCTAACCCCCCTTGGGCGACTTCTCCCCCGGTGGCTACCATTTCCCAGCGAAAGGTCATGGCCTGGGGAACATTCCCATCTTCCACTAAACGCATCAGCCATCCGTATTCATATTGTTTTTTTTCCGAAGGAGCCTGAAAAATTTCCAGGTTGGGGCCCCCGGTTTCAGCATGGGCCGTACCTGATGTGAAGGCAATAAATAAAGATCCATCTGGCCCTACTTCCGTATCTTCTGGACGGGCAGCACAGGTCGCGCCCACGGCACTCGCCGCTAAATGGGCATCAATTAAAATCGCTCCTTGTTGTTCTTGCGGATTTCCGGTATACAAATCTCCTAGGGTCTTAAACCGTTTTTTGAAGTTTTGGATATCTTTATCGGTTTTAGCAATAAAATTTCCTCCTTTCGGTCGTTGGGGCAAAGCAATAACTCCCCCAGCATGAATATTCGGCGGGTCAGGATTGATTGCTGTATCTGCTTTTAAAGGAATCCATCGCCCCGTACCATCGGAGTTAAATTTGGCCGCATATAACATCCCATCCCCTAATAACTGGGAATTTTTTTTGTCTTGGGGATTTTTAACCGTCCCTTGACTGACAAATTTATATAGATGTCCACTGCGGCGATCGCATCCTGAATAAAACGCCAAGGGTTGACCGACTTCTACCCGAATTCCCACCGCTTCATGGCGATAACGTCCTAACCAGGTGTGTTTTGTTCCATAGTCCTTGGGGTTGGTCGGATCAACTTCTACGATCCAACCATATTTATTTCCCGCCAGTCCAAACACATTCCCTAAACCCTCCATTTTTTCTAATACAAACGGGGTTTCACTCGGATGATAAGTTGTGCCATCGGGATACACGGCTTCAGTTACTTGACTGTGAAAATTTTCCTCCGCACTTAATACCGTCCCCCAAGGTGTAGTTCCTCCGGCACAATTGGCGAAAGTTCCAATAATTTTGGAACCTAATTGATCATTATACCCCTGACCTTTTTTCGTAAATACGGCAACGGCTGGCCCGGTCGCTTGCAAATATTGCTGATTTTCCCACCCCGATAGTCCAGTAATCACCCGATCAGCAGTTGAATAGGTTCTCACCCAACTACCATCAGCTTGACGCCTAACAGAAATTACCCCTATACCTAAATCGGTTAAACCTTCCTGGGAGAGTTTTAAAATATCCCGGCGTAAGGGGTCTTTTTGAGGTAATCCAAAAGCGTTAATTGTTTGCTTTGGATCGGAGGATTGAAGATTTTTTAGGGGTAAGGGTTTACCGATAATCTGTTCATAGGTTTCTAACCAAATACCAGCACTAATGTACTCAAAGTTAACGGTTAAAAAACCTTGATCTTCCGCCGTAGCGATAAAGGAAACATAATCATTGTTATAACCAAATCGAGAATTTCCTACTTTGTCTCCCCAGGTGGCAATCAGATCATAAGTAAATCCTTCTGGTAGAACTAAATCATCAATGACTTCGTAGGTACTATAGGCTTGAATTTGTTCAGAAGGAGAATTATCACTAACTGGAATTACCGATTGAGAAGTTTGGGCTTGAATCAAATCTAAAGGATTTGGTAAAGGCCCCTTAATCGGTTTGAAAGGTAAAGATTCAGGAAATTTAGATTCTGGGGATGGGAAAATTTTAGGTAGTTTTGAGGAATTTTGACAGGAACCGACGGCTAATGTCGTAAATCCTGCACCCAAAAACAATAGAAAATCGCGACGATTTACAGACATAAATTATGGCTATTAATTAAAAAGGGAATTCACACATTTTTAAACCCATAAACTTTCCCTCCAGACTCGAAGAATAGAGGGTTAGGGGATGTATTCAAACTAGATTGAGTACAAAAATTAAACAGCGCGAAAATTCATCTAACTTTATCCAAATCGATAGCCAAACCCCCGAACTGTAATCACATATTCTGGTTTACTTGGGTCTAATTCTAGGTTTTCCCGTAACCAGCGAATATGAACATCAACGGTTTTACTATCCCCGATAAAATCTTGTCCCCAAATAATATCTAATAATTGTTCTCGTGACCAAACTCGCCGAGGATAACTCAGAAATAGCTCTAGTAAACGAAACTGTTTAGGAGATAGTTTCACCTCT
>DATNRE010000314.1:0-4732 GCA_036703685.1 Candidatus Obscuribacterales bacterium | reverse complement strand
GATGGGGGAGGGAACACCGGAATAGTCTGCTTTTGTAATTCGTAATTCGTAATTCCTAATTCCCTAGACCCCCAATTCTAAGGGACAAACACAGTGACTCTCCTTTAACCAGCGTTCTCCCACCTGTTTCTAGGCGATTAAAATGGGTTGAAGTTCCCGCCCCTTATCGGTTAGACAATATTCTACCCTAGGAGGAATTTCAGCATAAACCGTGCGGAGAATTAACCCATGTTTTTCTAACTCCCGCAACCGGACAGTGAGGGTTTTGGTACTAATTCCGGGTAGCGCTTCTAATAATTCATGGGTGCGTTGATGTCCCCGAAACAACTCCCGCAGGATGGAGATTGACCATTTTGTTCCGATTAACTCTAGGATGAACTCAATGGGACAAATGGCGTCCAGACATTGGTTGCTTTCCCAGATCTCCGTGGTTTTGTAACATTCCTTAACTTTCATTCGCGCCTCCTAAAAAAACTTAATGTTTCTTAAACTATCTCTCAGAAGCCGATAGGTCGCCATTCTTTCCTTTAAGTAACTAAGACTATTTTACCAACAGGGATGTCGATTTTCCACAGACGAAATAAGATAAAAGTAGGAACAATTAAACGCCAGGAATTGATTCAGCCACCCCCTGCTCTCCAACTCTAACAAAATAAAACTCGACGTTTAAATATTGGGGATCAAGGGTTTTCATGTTTTAGAGGAAACGTTAACTCTGTCGAAAGATAGAAAAAACTAACCTTTTCCCTCAACAGACTTATTTTGCAACAAAAGTACACACACCCTATCTAACCCTTAGATAGTCCGTTGCGTTTGGAGAGATTTAAACCATGTTAAAAACTTTACCATTTAAACCCGTATTTGAACAGAAAGAACAAGCCTTAATTCTCTGGTTTGATCAAGTGGGAATTAAAGATATTGGTTTAGTAGGAGGAAAAAATGCTTCCTTGGGAGAAATGATTCAACAATTACAACCCAAAGGTATTAATGTTCCTCAAGGATTTGCAATTACAGCCTACGCCTATTGGTATTTTATTACCTATGCTAATTTAGAACAACAACTCAGACAATTATTTGCCAATTTAGATGTCGAAGATCTGAAAAATTTGCGAGATTGTGGTCAAAGGGCGCGATCGCTAATTTTAAATACTTTATTCCCTCCTAAATTAGAAACCGAAATCCTATCAGCTTATCAAAAACTTTGCGATCGCTACGGTCAAAATACTGACGTTGCTGTGCGCTCCTCCGCCACCGCCGAAGACTTACCCGATGCGAGTTTTGCCGGACAACAAGAAACCTACTTAAATATCAAAGGCGGTAAAGCTTTATTAGAGGCAACTCGTCAATGTTTTGCGTCTATTTTCACCGATCGCGCCATCTCCTATCGGGCTTTAAAAGGATTTGATCATCTGAATATTGCCCTATCTGTGGGCATTCAAAAAATGGTACGTTCTGACTTAGCCACATCGGGGGTAATGTTCTCTATTGATACGGAAACCGGATTTAAAAATGCTGCTCTAATTACGGCAGCTTACGGGTTAGGAGAAACCGTGGTTCAAGGGACAGTAAATCCCGATGAATATTTGGTTTTTAAACCCACATTAAGGGAAGGATTCAAACCCATTTTAGAGAAACGTTTAGGCACAAAAGCGATTAAAATGGTCTATGAAATGGGACAAACTACCAAAAATATTAATGTTCCGATTTCTGAACAAAAAAAATACGCCCTCTCGGAAGATGAAATTCTCAAATTAGCCCAATGGACAGTGATGATTGAGGATCACTATTCCCAAGTCCGACAATGTTATTCTCCGATGGATATTGAATGGGCAAAGGATGGCTTAACTGGAGAGTTATTTATTGTTCAAGCTCGCCCGGAAACCGTACAATCTCAAAAAACAGGTCGGGTATTAGAGCATTATAAATTGCAAGGTAAAGGTCGGGTATTAGTTACGGGTCGGGCAGTTGGGGACAAAATTGGACAGGGGAAAGCCCGTATTATGACTAATGTTAAAAACATGGATCAGTTCCAACCCGGGGATGTCTTAGTAACCCATCGCACTGACCCCGACTGGGAACCCATTATGAAAAAAGCCAGCGCCATTATTACTAACTCTGGGGGCAGAACTTGTCACGCGGCAATTATTGCCCGGGAGTTAGGAATTCCGGCAATTGTTGGATCAATTAATGCTACGGAAGTCTTAAATACTGGGGATGAAATTACGGTTTCTTGTGCAGAAGGAGAAGAAGGAAAAGTCTATCAAGGATTAGTTCCTTTTGTGGTGGAAGAAACGGTTTTAGACCATCTTCCTAAAACCCGCACTAAAATTATGATGAATGTGGGAAACCCAGAAGAAGCGTTTAAATTGTCGGCAATTCCCAATGATGGAGTCGGGTTAGCGCGGTTAGAATTTATTATTGCTAATCATATCCAAACTCACCCCTTAGCGTTAATTCATTTTGATCAATTAGAGGATCAAAGTGTTAAAGAACAAATTGCCCAATTAACCGAACAATATGACCATAAACCGGATTTTTTTGTTGATAAACTTGCCCAGGGAATTAGTATGATTGCGGCGGCTTTTTATCCGAATCCGGTGGTAGTAAGGATGAGTGATTTCAAAAGTAATGAATATGCGAATTTATTGGGGGGTCGGCAATTTGAACCTATCGAAGAAAATCCCATGATCGGTTGGCGGGGTGCTTCCCGATATTATGACCCGAAATATCAAGCGGCTTTTGCCTTAGAATGTCAAGCTTTAAAACGGGTGAGAAATGAGATGGGATTGGCAAATGTGATCCCGATGATTCCTTTTTGTCGAACCCCGGAAGAAGGGAAAAAAGTCTTAGCAGAAATGGCAAAACATGGCTTAGTTCGTGGGGAAAAAGGGTTACAAGTCTATGTGATGTGTGAATTACCGAGTAATGTTTTGATGGCGTATGAATTTTGTCAGGTGTTTGATGGGTTCTCAATTGGATCTAATGATTTAACCCAATTAACGTTAGGATTAGATCGAGATTCGGCTTTGATTGCCCATATTTTTGATGAACGAAATGAAGCGGTGAAACGAATGATTGAAATGGCGATCGCAACGGTTAAAGAATACAATCGTAAGATCGGAATTTGTGGTCAAGCACCGAGTGATTATCCTGAATTTGCTCGTTTTTTAGTGGAATTAGGAATAGATTCCATAAGCTTAAATCCTGATTCGGTGTTGAGGACAACTTTGGATATTGCTCAGATGGAAGCATCGCTTTAAGCAACGGTAGGGGCAAATGGCCATTCGCCCCTACTTTAGCATCTGCTAGGGCAGTTTTTTGTCGGGTATCTCAGCAACGCACACCGACGGAAACTATCCTATTTTTAAGTTAAATTAGGGAAAGAGTTAATGGTTAGCCTGAAATTTCTATCAAATATCTGTAGATTGCTCCATTACAATTATTAATCTTTTATGCCAACTCAACCCCCTCGTTGTGTGTTAATTTGTCAACATCAGTCTTGTCAACTCCAAGGTGCGAGTAAAGTTCTCGAAGCGTTCCAAAATTGTCCTATTGAGGGTGTCACCCTAGAAGCGAGTAGTTGTCTGGGTCAATGTAATACGGGCCCGACGGTGCGGGTCATGCCTGATGAAATTTGGTATTATCGGGTTAAACCCGAAGATGTTCCCCTGATCATTGAACAACACCTAAAAGAAGGCGAACCCGTCCAAGATAGACTCAACCCTCGGATTCATCCCCGATATCAATATTATTAAACCGTTGTTGCGATTCATCGCATCTTAAGGATTTAATTCATGACCAGAGAATCTATATATCCCTCTTTTTCAGAGGGATTAAAAAGCAATAATTAAGCGATTAAACCTGTTCCAAAACCCAAGCTCGAATAATATCATTAACCTGTTCGGGAACTTCATCATGGGGGCAATGACCCGCACTTAGAAAGTATTCTTTCAATTGGGGATAATATTGATGAAATTTGCCACTGCGTTCTCGACATTTCATCCAGGGATCTCCTTCTCCCCAAATTAATAAGAGAGGAGCGGTTAATTGATTTAATAATACATCGACTTTTTCTCCTTGGGGACTTTTGAATACTGAGGCAAACACCTGGGCAGCACCGGAATCACAGGAAGGGCGATAAATTTCTTCCACTAGTTGATCGGTAACTGCGTTGGGATTAAGATAGACTTTCAGTAGGGTTTTCCGAATAATTGAACGGCGTCTTGTCCACTGGAAAATCAGAAAACTCACCCAATCTTGACGGAAAAGCGATCGCATGGTATTAGAAACCGCTTTTTTCCACTGGGGAGGTTCGGGACGGGGTTCGGTCTCTGTAAATGGCCCAGCACTATTCAGTAAAATCAGCCCTTTTGCCGTCGATGGATATTGGGCGGCCACACATAAACAGGCATAGCCCCCTAGGGAATTTCCCGCTAAAATCACGGGTTGACCAATAATCTCTGTAATGAAGTCATGGAGTTGATCTCGCCACAGTTGACCACTATATTCGACCAGGGGTTTTGCAGACCGACCAAACCCTAATAAATCAATCGCCCAGACTTCAAAATCCGATTGTAACCCTTGTATATTTTTCCGCCAGTGATCCGTTGATGCTCCAAACCCATGCACTAGAAGCAATGGGGGATGCTGGGGATGAGGTTCTCCGGCGCGGACATAGTAAATCGAGTGATCCCGCCACTGCCAATATTGTCCGGGGATCACTTCTGGAGTC
>DATNRE010000313.1:0-2169 GCA_036703685.1 Candidatus Obscuribacterales bacterium | reverse complement strand
TAGAGCTAATTGAGAGACTTGATTGAGATTTTTTAGGGTTGTGGTTGTAGAAATTTCATTGGGTGTGGTAATAGTTTCTGTTGAAAAAGAAAAGGAGGGAATTTGAGCTAAACTTGAAGATATCCCTTGGGGGATTTCCGTTAAAAAAGTATTGATTTTTTCTTGATTTTGATTAAATATAATGCCCGAGAGGGGCAAAACCATTAAACTCACCGAACCCACAATTAACCAAGGCTTAGAAATAGAAACTTGAGGTTTAGGAAAGGAAACTTTTATCGCAGGAAAGGTGACTTTCGGAAGGGATAACCCTATTTTTTGAGGTTTTTGAGGTTCTGGGGTTTTTGGCAGGGCTGTTTCATTCTTTGTAGGGGCAATCCCCCCGTGGTTGCCCCAATCCCTGAAACGCTTGGGCGCTCTTAAGAGGGGCTAAAGCCCAACAACAAATTATGACTAAAACCGAATTACTAACAATTGGATGGCGGGAATGGGTGGCGTTACCTAGTTTGGGAATTGGAGAAATTAAAGCTAAAATTGATACCGGGGCGCGGTCATCAAGTTTGCACGCTTTTGATATTCATATTTTGAAATTGAAAGATAAACAACGGGTGCGGTTTAAAGTCCATCCGACTCAACGGGATACCATCAATACGGTCAGCGCTGAAGTAGACTTAATAGAGTACCGAACTGTGCGAAACTCCGGTGGACATACGGAGTTAAGACCCGTAATTTTAACCGATGTGGAACTAATGGGAAAACAATGGTTAATTGAGTTAACCTTAACAAATCGGGATGCTATGGGATTTCGGATGTTATTAGGGAGACAAGCTATTAAAGGACGGTTTTTAATTGACTGTCATCAATCCTTTTTAAGTCATTCTTAATAGCAGAAAACCCCAGCATTTAAGACCAGACGAAGTTTATTTATGAAAATTGCAATTTTATCCCAGGATGGTTCCCTATATTCTACCAGAAGAATCAGACAAGCCGGGGAACAACGAGGGCATGAGATAGAGATTATTGATTATTTAAGATGTCATATTTCCTTGAGTTCTCAGAGTCCAACTGTGATTTATGAAGGCAGATATTTAAAAGACTTTGATGCTATTATTCCTAGAATTGGCGCGTCAAAAACCTTTTATGGAACCGTAATTGTCCGTCAATTTGAACTGATGGGAATATTTGCCTTAAATGAATCCCAAGCCATTGCCCGTTCTCGGGATAAATTAAATGCTTTGCAAAGTTTAGCGAAAGAAAAAATTAGTTTACCTAAAACCGGATTTGCCAATTCTATTAAAGATATTGATAGTTTAATTCAACAGGTGGGAGGTGCACCTTTAATTATCAAACTGTTAGAAGGAACTCAAGGTATGGGGGTAATTTTAGCCGAGACTTATCAATCGGCTAAATCTATTATTGAAGCGTTTCAAGGATTAAATATTGATATTTTAGTGCAAGAATTTATTCATGAGTCTAATGGTGAAGATTTACGGTGTTTAGTAATTGGGGATAAAGTAGTGGCGGCGATGAAACGCATCAGTAACCCCGGAGAATTTCGCGCTAATTTGCATCGGGGCGGGAGAGCAGAAAATGTTAAATTAACCACAGAAGAACGGAATATGGCAATAAAATCCGCAAAAGTCATGGGATTAAAATTAGCCGGGGTTGATTTAATTCGTTCCGAAAAAGGGCCCTTGGTTTTAGAGGTAAATTCATCCCCTGGACTTGAAGGAATTGAAACGATTACAGGGATTGATGTTTCTGATAGAATTATTGAATGTTTAGAGAAAAATAGCCTAAAAAGAAAAACTAAAAAAATTGCAGATTAAAGGCAAAAATACCAATTTTAGGCTTAATTAATGTGCTAAAATTATTTCTGAGATTGATCTGTATCCTTAACTAGATCATCATTTACTAGGCGTTATTTATTGACTGCTTTGACATTTTTCTGATATCCTATAAGGTATGATACCCCCTAAATTGAAAATCAGAGAATATGAGTCCAACAATCACAGAAAACCCGTTACTCATTGGTCAGGGATTACCCCCTTTTGAACAGATTACACCCGATCACGTTGTTCCTGGGATTACCCAACTCTTGACCGAATTAGAACAGGATCTAACCCAGTTAGAAACGGAGGTTAAACCGACTTGGAAAGATTTAGTTGAACC
>DATNRE010000312.1:0-6413 GCA_036703685.1 Candidatus Obscuribacterales bacterium | reverse complement strand
GTTTTTTCCCCATTAAAGAACGGGGATTGATTCAGTAATAATACAAAGTCATTAATTTGAGTAAAAGAGTTAGCGACTCCTGAAATTTCTAATTTAGCGGTTTCGGGGTCGGGTGCAGGGGGCGGGGTCGCGGCTTGACCGTCGGCGGGGGCGGCTGCGGCTGCGGGGGCGGCGGCTGCGGCTACGGGTTCGGGTTCGGTTTGTTTAACATCAACAATTCTCACCCCGGCCACCTGCATCAGTTGGCCTAATTCTAGGCTGAGGGCCGACCAGGGTTTAATTTGATTAAACACCGTGGCTAAGGCGTCCGCTTCCTGATTGGCTTGCTTGGTTTGGGCATTAATTTGATCTAAGGCTTGTACCTCCGATGTTTTTGTTCCCAAGGTGGCAACCAGGGTATCGAGTTCTTTTTGTAAATCGGCATTTTGTCGATCAAAAACAAACCAAGCTCCGCCAATGATGGCATTCAGGGCTAAAGCTGCCCCGACCCCAATTAAAAGAGGAGTCTGGTCAACACTCTGGGTCTGACTCACCTGTCGTCGCACTTCCCGTTCTAATAGATCGGGTCGATCATTCAAAAAGTTGATCTCTAAGTTATACATAATCAGTTGAAGTATTGACGGTTTCTGGCTGAGTGATCCCGGATTTAGGCCATTCGCATTCCTAAACCTAATGCCACTCCTAAACTAGCACGTTGTTCTGGGGGAATTTCCCGCTCAAAGGCAAGGGCGAGGGATTCAATCGGGTCAACCTGGGTGGCAGGCATGGCCAACCGTTGCATGAAAAACTCATCCAGTTGTCCAATGGCAGCCCCGGGGCCAGTTAATAATAACTGTGCCATTTCTAAGCCATCACTTTGATTAATATAAAAGTCAACGGAACGACGCAGTTCATCGGCTAATTCGGCGAAAACCTTAATGATGGCATTGGTTCCCGGATTGGGATCGTTTAATGCTCCCATTGTATCAGTCACGGGAAGGGTCATGGCCTGTAATTCGCTGACATCCCTCGTTGGAGGTAAATTCATCGCACTATTTAAGGCACTTTGGACTTGGAATAGACCGATAGCAATGGTTCGGTTGAATTGGGGAATACCATCGACCACGATCGCTAATTCTGTACTATCAAATTGAATATCGGCAATAATCGCGGCTTCGGTGGAGGAAAACTGCTCAAGTTGATGTTTGAGGGTACGAATCAGAGAAAAACTACTTACCTCTAATACCGTAACCTTTAAACCGGCTTGAGCAAAGGTTTCTACATAGGTATCCGTAACTTCTTTGCGGGCGGCGACTAATAAAACCTGTACTTTTTCGATGCCATCCTCATCCACAAACCGCCCTAATTTTTGATAATCCACATCTCCTTCTTCCCGGGGAAAGGGCAGGTATAGTCCCGACTCGGCGTTCATGTAGTCTTTGAGTTCATCGTCGTTGAGTTCGGCCGGAACCGGAATAATTCGGGTTACGGCTTCTCGTCCCGGGATGGCTGTACCAACGGTCTTAGCTTTGATATTGTTATCGGTGACAGTGGACTGAATTAACTCCGCCATGGCCGGGGTATCGACAATTTGGCCATCTTGGACAATGCCCTCGGGAACCGGAGTGGTCGCTAAGGTGACTAACTTTAATTGGTTGCCTTTTTTCCGCAGTTCCACGAGATTAATTCGTTCGGTGGATAACTCAATGCCAATTCCTGGCTTGCGCTTGGAAAAAAGTCCTTTTAATAGACTAACCATATTTTTAGTTTGAGTGATCGACCCGGGTAAACAGGTACAATTATTTTTCCTATGTTACCCTGTTTTTTTGATCAATACCTGGGATTTTTTGACTGTATAAGTCACCACAAAGACACGAAGACACGAAGGAAGATCTAGGATATAGTTTAACAAATTTTATCCGGTTTAGTTAATTTATGAATAAAATGCAACAATTAAAATCTTGGAAACGGTTTGGTTTGTTATTGGTTTTAGGGTTATGTTTAAGTTGGGTAGTCAGTTGTTCTAGTCCTTCCCCAACTTCTCAAAATGGCAAGCAGGAAGTGGAGTTTTGGACGATGCAACTCCAACCACAATTTACGGATTATTTTAATCAATTAATTGCTAATTTTGAGGCGGAAAATCCAGAAATAAAAGTAAAGTGGGTTGATATTCCTTGGTCGGCGATGGAAAGTAAGGTACTGGCGGCGGTGGCGGCAAAAACGGCGGCGGATGTGATTAACTTAAATCCTGATTTTGCATCTTTATTAGCGGGACGGAATGCTTGGTTAAATCTGAATGAAGGGGTTCCTGAAACCGTTCAATCTCAATATTTACCGAATATTTGGCAGGCTAATAAAATTGATATTTGTCCTAACAATAAATGTGAAACTGTTACCTTTGGGATTCCTTGGTATTTAACCACTCAAATTACCATTTATAATCAACAATTACTCCAGCAAGCGGGCATAACTCAACCCCCTAAAACCTATAAAGAATTAGCACAAGTCGCAGAAAAAGTCAAGGAAAAAACCGGAAAATATGCCTTTTTTGTCTCTTTTGTACCGGAAGATTCGGCCCAGGTTTTACAATCTTTAGTGCAGATGGGAGTGGTATTACTGGATAAAAATGGTAAGGCAGCTTTTAATACTCCCGAGGGAAAAGCAGCTTTTGAATATTGGGTTAATTTATATCAAAAAGATTTACTTCCCAAGGAGGTTTTAACTCAAGGACATCGCCGCGCAATTGAATTATATCAGGCGGGAGAAATAGCTTTATTAGCCTCGGGGCCACAGTTTTTAAAAGCAATTAGTCAAAATGCCCCTACGGTCGCTCAAGTGTCTATTCCCGCCCCGCAAATTACCGGAGATCCCAGGAAAACAACGGTGGCGGTAATGAATTTAGTAATACCCAGATCTACGGATGTTCCTGAACAATCTTTAAAGTTTGCTTTGTTTGTTAGTAATAGTACCAATCAACTTGCATTTGCGAAAGTGGCTAATGTTTTACCTTCAATTCAAGAAGCTCTTAAAGATAGTCATTTTACCACCCTTCCTGCTAATTCAACCGTAGCAGATCAAGCCCGTTTAATTAGTGCAGAAGAACTCAAAAATGCTCAGGTTTTAATTCCACCCCAAAAAGATATTAAACAGTTGCAAAAAATTATCTATGATAATCTACAAGCGGCAATGTTGAATCAAAAAACTGTTGATCAGGCGATCGCAGATGCGGAAAAAAGTTGGAATGAAAGATAATAAGTTATTATAGCAAATTTGTTGCGCCGTTGTTGCGCCGTTGTTGCGCTTCAGCGCTCTTTCTTCTAGGCTAAAGCAACAACAAATAACTTGCTTAATTTTTGTTTATCGCTAAATTATTCAAACACAAAAATCACAAATTCTATGAAATTTTCAATTGTTGATGTTTTTGCCGAAACTAAATACACCGGAAATCAATTAGCGGTGATTTGGGGGGAAGGAGTAGAGCTATTATCCGATCGCGAAATGCTCAAAATTGCCCAGGAAATGAACTATTCAGAAACCACATTTATTTGTAATTCTGAACAGCAGAATGGCGGTTATCCCGTGCGAATTTTTACCCCTAAACGGGAATTACCT
The DNA here is from genome assembly GCA_036703685.1 of Candidatus Obscuribacterales bacterium. Lineage (GTDB taxonomy): Bacteria > Cyanobacteriota > Cyanobacteriia > Cyanobacteriales > Microcoleaceae > Planktothrix. The sequence continues at coordinate 2,822 of DATNRE010000312.1, read as the reverse complement.
TTTGCGGGTCATCCTACTTTGGGAACCGCTTATATCATTGCAGAGGAGATAATTAAAGACTCTGTTAATCAGGTGATTTTAAATTTAGCTGTAGGTCAAATTCCGGTGACTTGGAAAACTACAGAATCAGGAAAACAAATACTATGGATGCGACAAAATCCTCCAGAATTAACTCATATTTATGATTGGCAACTCTTAGCACCTGTCCTTAATTTAGAACCCTCTGATTTTGATATTAATTATCCCATTCAAGAGGTTTCTACGGGGATTCCATTTATTATTGTTCCGTTAAAAACTCAATCTGCGTTAAAACAAGCTAAGGTGAATATTGAACGTTATTCTGAGTTTATTCAAGCAACAATAGTAAAGGAAATTTTTATCTTTTGTCCTGAAACCCATAACCCAAATAATCATCTTTGTGCGAGAATGTTTGCCCCCGCTTTAGGAATTACAGAAGATCCCGCCACTGGAAGTGCTAATGGTTGTTTAGCAGGATATCTGTCAAATTATAATTATTTTGGTTCCGATGTTGTTAATATTAGAGTAGAACAGGGATATGAAATTGATCGTCCTTCTTTGCTCTTATTAAAAGCCGAAAAAACAGAAGATTTAATTCAAGTACAAGTCGGGGGAAATGTGATCAAAGTTGCGGAAGGAATTTTATTTTAATGTTAATTAAATAAAAAACCGTAGGGGCAGGTTCAAGTCAATCTCTAATCAGCACAAAAAAACTATCTAAACCTGCCCTTTCTTGATTGATTGAATATTAATGTTTGGGTGGGGTGGGTTTTGGGGAGTTATGTGTTATTAACAATAATTTTTACGAAACCCGCCCCTACAAATATTTTTAATCTAAATTAACTCTAACTTTGGTTTCATCCCAATTAGTTTCAACTTGCCAATTTGGAGCTTTATTTTCTTGTAAATCAGCATTAATTTGTTCAGCCACTTGATTAAGTTTATCCTGAGATAAACCCTCTTGATTAGAATTCTTTACTTGCAGTTCATCCAGACTAATACTAACAATTTCTAAAGCATCTCCAGACTGAGGAGATTGATCGGGAGTTGCGGGATTTTTAGCATCGGATTTAGACATTTTTACTCTTTTATAAAAAAAGGATATGACTCTATTATAACCTGAATCTTTAAAAAGGCAAATCATCTTCAAGGTCTGGATTATTTTCCAACGGTTGAGTCTGGGGAGTTAGGAATTTTTCAGCTTGTTTAATTCTTTCAAATAAAGAATAACGAGATTGTTGGCGTTTTTGAATCAGGTGATCAATATGATATTTAGCTTTTAATTCTTCTTTTTTATCTGGGGGTAAAGGTTCATAATCGGGTAAAAAATCCGCCGCCGTAACAATAGGAACCCTAGGGCCTAATTTTTCGATAGGAATTTGGGGAAGACGGGCTAAAAAATAGTCTTTTCTGTTTCTAATTTGTTCCGATTTATTATTGATTTCGGTGATAATTCCGATGATTTGACTCAAATGATGGTTAGATAAAGCCCTCTGAATATCCAGACTTTCCCAGGGAATTTCTAAACTTTCTATTTGTTTTAAAATATCGGGAGGAATATGATCTAAATTTGGGGGATTGTCCGTGGTTTTTAAGCTAATTAAAGCCTGATTTAATTGAGTTTCAATCTGGTTAATCACCTCATGGTGATGCTCTTGAGAAACCGGGTTTTGTAACAGGTCTTGCAGGTTTTGGGTCGCTTGTTGCAAAAGCTCCAGGGTTGCCTGAAGTTGGGCCGAAGGGGTGGATTTAAACTGATTCAAGGTCTTCTAATTCCTGGGTAGACTGCCATCCGGGTTGCCATAAAGCCCGGTCTTGAAGTTGTTGGGCATTTAACCAAAATCTCACCTTGGGGTCACAGGATGCCACCATTTCGGCAAATACCCATTTGCCTTGATTTTTGCGGTTTGCGACTTGGAAATGCCTCCAACCCCAGGTTTTTTGATTTGCTGTCCATTTAGACCCTAATAGATAGGGGAATTTTTGCTTTTTTGCCATTGTTGAGATTGGGACACGGGGCTATAACAGTAATTGTTAAAGATTGTGACAGATTTTTTGCCCACTTGCCAAGGTTGTTTTTCAATACGACAGGTTGTCATAGTTTATGGTAGGATGTTCGTCATCGCTTATAAAGTTACATTTTTTAGAGGCTAGTTATGAATCAGATGGTTTCAGTGTCCAAGCGGGTCGCCCTAGTTTTGTCTGTGGCCTTTTTAATGATTAGCACCTTTGTTTTTGGTGTGGGTCAGGCCTCCGCAGAAACCTTTACTGTTAAAATGGGTGCTGATTCGGGGATGTTAAAATTTGATCCGAGCAAAGTAGAAGTCAAACCAGGTGATGTTGTTAAATTTGTCAATAACAAACTCCCTCCCCATAATGCAGTTTTTGATAAATCCAAATCTCCCGATGCAGATGTGGCGGTGAAACTTTCCCATAAAGCATTACTTCAAAAACCGGGTGAGTCTTTTGAAGTTGCCTTCACCGATGATATGCCTGCTGGTGTCTATTCCTACTACTGTGAACCCCACCGTGGCGCGGGTATGGTCGGTGAAATTGTTCTGAAAAAATAATTAGAGTCCAGTTACTTTAATTCTTGAATTAATTATTAATTTTGGGTGGTTTTTTGTTGGTGATCAAACTAACAAGAGACTGCCCAAATATTTTATATATAGAAGGGAATGGGGAATGGGGAATGGGTAATGGGTAATGGGTAATGGGTAATGGGTAATGGGTAATGGGTAATGGGTAATGGGTAATGGGTAATGGGTAATGGGTAATGGGTAATATATTGATCAAATACCACC
>DATNRE010000311.1:0-11662 GCA_036703685.1 Candidatus Obscuribacterales bacterium | reverse complement strand
GGCTTAACATTCCCTTCGGTGGCTGCATCCATCCAAAACGCAATAAAAACTAAGGCCATGCCCACCATCGGGACAATACCTCGATCTACTAAGTCACTGGTGACGCTAATTTGCCAACCTCGGTTGAGAAAATTGGGTGGAATCAAAATCACCAAAAAATCTACTAAGGAGGAGAAAATTAAAATAACTCCAACCAGTTTCAGGATGAGAGAGGTTGCGGTAGAAAATTGACGGCTAGAAGTCGCTTTCATTTAATGATCCGTAAACTAAGTTATGATCTCGATTCGGGCTTGTTGATATCTTCCCTCACCCCAAGTTTCTAGGGCAGGCTCGGAAATATTCGAGATTAAGATCAACAAACGTTACAATTCTAATCGGTTCAGACCTCTGGATAGACTGACTTGAGTAAATTCCCCCCTCCCCCATAACTGGAATGACTGCTTATCTTTACACCTTAACCGAATTAGAAGAAGACATCAGCTTGAATCCTCAACGATGGCGTCCCCTGGTTTTTACCAATGGCTGTTTTGATTTAATTCATGCGGGTCATGTTCGCTATTTACAAGCGGCTAAAGCATTAGGGCGATCGCTCGTTGTTGGATTAAATAGCGATTTATCCGTCCAAACAATTAAACCGCAAAAACCTGGACATCCCCAGCGCCCCATCGTCCCCGAAGCACAACGGGCTGAAGTCCTAGCCAGTCTCAAGCCCATTGATGGGGTAGTTATTTTTTCCCAAACCACCGCCGATCATCTGATCCAAACCCTGAAGCCCGATATTTATGTCAAGGGGGGTGATTATACCTTAGAAACCTTACCAGAAGCCCCGATTGTGCAAGCTTATGGCGGTGAAGTTGCCTTCATTCATATTGAAGTCCCCTCCTCCACCAGCGCCCTAATTCAACGGATTCTCAACGGTTAACTATTGCCGGGTACTTGTACAATAGTCAAGGTTAAGACTTCCATACTCATTTTCAATTACCCAATGCCACGCCCCCTATGACTGACCTGACCACTTCCCCCGAACAAAACCCTGCCATGAGTGCGGATGAATTGCGCTCTGGGCTTTTTAGTGCCTCATCCAAGGCTCAATTCCAACTATTAGAAACATTAACCCAAGGTGGGGAAGCGGTTTGGGAGGTGTTAATGGAATTTTTATTACAACAACAGTCTAATCCCCCCAGTTTAATTAGTGGCAAGGTTTATCAAATTTTATATCAGGCGATTCCTACTTCTGAAAAAGTAAGTACCTTTTTGCAAACCCATTTTCCAACGGGAATTGTTCCCTTAAAATCCGATACCGGAATTGATTATATCCCCCTACAAAAATTACTCGCCCAACAAGACTTTTTAGAAGCGGATAAATTAAGCGTTCAAAAACTTTGTGAATTAGCCGGGAGTTCTGCGGTACAACGAAAATGGCTTTATTTTTCTGAAATTGAACGTTTCCCCATCACGGATTTAAAAACGATTGATACCCTTTGGCGTATCCATTCCGAGGGTAAATTTGGCTATTCTGTCCAGCGAGAACTTTGGTTAGGTGTGAATAAAAATTGGGATAAATTATGGCCTAAAATTGGCTGGCGTGAAGGTCGCAATTGGACACGCTACCCCCAAGGATTTACCTGGGATTTAACCGCCCCCAAAGGTCATCTTCCCCTGTCTAATCAATTACGAGGCGTTAGGGTGATCGAAGCCCTCCTCTCCCATAAAGCCTGGTCACAACCTCAATAATCAGCAGCTAAGACCGGAAAAACCACAGAAAAGCCATAGTAGGAAATTGTTTAGAAGTGTTAAGCTAGTTGATTATTTAAGCGTTTAATATGGTTTCTGCTGTTCTAATCCAAAATCTAAAAAAATCCTATGGCACCTGTCCCGCCGTTAAAGATGTGTCCCTCGATGTCCAACCGGGGGAGATCTTTGGTTTACTTGGGCCAAATGGAGCCGGAAAAACCACAACCCTACGGGCTTTGTGTACCTTAATTACCCCCGATGCTGGGCGTTTGGAGGTTTCTGGTATTTCTGTGGTCGATCAACCCCGTCTGGTTCGTCAACGCCTCGGTTATGTGGCCCAGGAGGTCGCTTTAGATAAGGTATTAACCGGGCGGGAGTTATTACAATTACAAGCGGCTCTCTATCATATCCCTCGCGCTAATATTGCCGAACGCATTCATCAAGTTACGGATTTATTAGGATTACAAGATTGGTTAGATCAAAAAACCGGCACCTATTCCGGGGGGATTCGCAAACGCTTAGATTTAGCTTCGGGTTTACTTCATCAACCGGATTTATTAGTATTAGATGAACCTACTGTTGGTTTAGATATTGAAACTCGGGTGGTGGTCTGGAATTTTCTCCGGCAATTACGGGAAAATGGCACAACAATTTTAATTACTAGCCACTATTTAGAAGAAGTGGATGCTTTAGCTGACCGGGTAGCTATTATTGATCAAGGATTAGTGATTGCCCTGGGTACTCCTTCGGCTTTGAAAGATCAACTCGGAGGCGATCGCATTACCCTCAGAATTAGAGAATTTTCCCCGGTTACAGAAGCAGAAACAGCCAAATCCCTATTACAATCTTTGCCTTTTGTCCAGGAGATTATTATTAATCCGGCTCAAGGAAATTCTTTAAATTTAGTGGTTCAAACTCAAAGTGATGCTTTATTTACAATTCAACAGGCGTTAAAAGATGCGGGTTTACCGACCTTTGGGATTGCCCAATCTCGCCCCAGTTTAGATGATGTTTATTTAGCCGCTACAGGTCGAACCTTACTCGATGCTGAAATTGCAGCTTCTAGTAATCGAGATTTGAAAGCTGAGAAAAAGAAAAGTATGCGCTCTTAGTAAGATAGGACTTACCATGGGGCCCCAGAAACCGGGTTTTTTAGAGAATATGTGGGTCATAACGAAGTATTTTCGTAAAAAAACCCGGTTTCTTTGGTTGGGTGCGTAAGTCCTGTAAGATTTCGGTAATTTTTTGTACAATCTAATCAAACAAGCTTTTATCGACATAGTTAATTGCCAAAACCATGAGTAGTTCAACAACATCTGTTAAAATTTTAACCCCGAATCAAACGGTTGATCAGCAACCGAATTTAGCGGGGGAATTTCTGCAAGAAACCATTGCCTTAACCCGTCGGTTATTTATTCAATTACAACGTCGTCCTTCTACCTTAATTGCCGGGATTATTCAACCGTTAATGTGGTTAGTTTTATTTGGAGCTTTATTTCAAAATGCCCCCAAAGGATTATTTGGGGGAACTCTTAATTATGCTCAATTTTTAGGGGCGGGAGTCATTGTTTTTACAGCCTTTGCTGGGGCTTTAAATGCGGGATTACCGATTATGTTTGACCGAGAATTTGGCTTTCTAAATCGGTTATTAGTTGCCCCATTAGTCTCTCGGTTTTCCATTGTTTTAGCTTCAGCTATTTATATCGTGACGTTGAGTTTAATTCAAACCTCGGTTATTATTGCCGCCGGAGCATTTTTAGGGGCAGGATTACCCGGAATTGCCGGATTAAGTATCATTACCCTGATTGTGTTTCTCTTAGTTTTGGGAGTCACTGGGTTAAGTCTGGGATTGGCGTTTGCCTTACCCGGTCATATTGAATTGATTGCGGTAATTTTTGTTACGAATTTACCCCTTTTATTTGCCAGTACCGCCCTGGCTCCTTTATCTTTTATGCCCCATTGGTTACAGGTGGTGGTTTGTCTGAATCCCCTCAGTTATGCGATTGAACCTATTCGTTATTTGTACCTGAATCAAGATTGGGCGTTTAATAGCGTGGTCATGGAAGCCCCCTTTGCTCCGATTACTTTTGGCGGTGCGTTGTTGGTATTAATCGGGTTTGCAACGGTGGCTTTACTTTCAATTCAGCCCTTATTAAAGCGTCGTTTTGCCTAAACCTACTGATCACTCACTCTATAGGATTTCTCTGCCTATTAATCCCCCCCTTTTTATATTAAACAATGCCGGGGGGGAATATATTTTTCTAATTTTCAGAAAAATAGCTACAATGTGTGAATCTAAGTTTTTATAGTTATTTTTGAAATCGTGAGGTTCTGATCATGGAATTTAAAGCATTAAAATCGGCTTTTGGGGTTTTATCATTAACTGTCGTGGCGGTTGGAATTGGAGTTGTGGGGTTCACTTCTGCTAGTTTCGCCCAATCCACTTCCGTCAACCCTTTACAGGAGTTTCAACGTTCCGATAACCCAGACCCCCTCAGTGGTGAAAATAGTGGGAGAACCATGTTAGATATTATTCATAATTCCCGGTTAGGGGGATTTAATATTGATTATGAAGCGGTAGGCAATCAACAACGCCAAAATATTCAAGATGCGGCGGCTCAATTTCGGGAAAAACAACGTTTACTTCTCCAACAACCTGAAGTTATTGAACCAGCAACTGACCCTACTAACCCTATAGAAGTTCAACCATAAATCAGTTATCAGTCTGACGGGGCAGGTTCTTTTAGATATTTGTTAATCACCGCCTATCTCGGTGAACCCGCCCGCACCAGTTATCAGTGTAAGAGTTAATTAAATAAATCCCCAAAACCTATTACCCATTACCTATTACCCATTACCCATTACCCATTCCCCATTCCCCATTCCCCATTCCCCATTCCCTTAACGCCTCAATTAACCTTTGATTTTCGGCTTCTGTTCTAACGGCAACTCGGAAATAGCGATCGCCTAAACTGGGAAAACTTAAACAATCTCGAATTAGAATGCGATGTTTTTTTAAGAGATTTAACTGTAGTTCAGAAACTGAATAACTAGATTTTACTAAAATAAAATTAGCAGCCCCTGGATAGGGTTTTAATCCTGATATATTGGCTAAATTATGATATAATTGAGGTCGGCAAATTTCTAACCAATTCCAGGTTTGTTGTTGAAATTCATGATCTTTTAAAACAGCAATTCCAGCCGCCACCGCCAAACTATTCACTGGCCAAGGATCGCGCCACCGTTGCCATTTTTCTAGGAGTTGAGGATGGGCGATCGCATATCCTAAACGCAGTCCGGGTAAACTATAGAATTTGGTCAGCGATCGCAAAATCACTAAATTTTCATAGTCCTTAACCCAAGATACTAAACTTTGCTGTTGGGGGGGACGTAAAAAATCCATAAAGGCTTCGTCCACCACCACCAAAGCAAACTGTTTTAAGGATTCTAATAATATTTCAGCAGCAAATAGTTTTCCGGTGGGGTTATGGGGATTATTGAACAATAACCCCGAGTTAGAATTCAAGGGTTGAGGCATAGAAAAATCCCACCCACCAGAAGCCATCGAAAGCGGACACTCAATTACATTCCCCTCAAAAGCCTTGAGTGAGCGCCCATAGTCACCAAAGGCAGGAGCCAGTAAATAGGTCGCATCTAGTGCGGCTAGTTCCCGTCCTGCCCAGGTCAGTAACTCGGCTGCCCCATTTCCGGGTAAAATCCAATCCGCCCCCAGCAAGTCCGATCCTATTTCTCGGTTGATCTGAGTTGCGATCGCTTGCCTCAATTCCCCATAGTCTGGGTTGGGATAGACTTTTAAATCCCTCAGATGGCTTTGAATTGCCTCCAAAGCCGACAAGGGCGGCCCCCAGGGATTAATACTGGCAGAAAAATCCAGAATATCCGAGGGAGAGCAGTCGGCCACGGTTGCAGCCCAAATCAAGTTTCCGCCATGACGGGGTGAATGGGTTGCTTCCACGCCTAGAAATTAGTCCTCATCACTGTCGGGTTCGGCTTTAGTCTGGGCGACTTTTTCCTTGAATAGTTTGCCGGATGAAAAAGCAGGGACTTTGGTAGCCGGAATTTCCATTTTTTCCCCAGTTTTCGGGTTACGACCCTCACGGGCTTTCCGTTCGCGGGACTCAAAGGAACCAAAGCCAACCAGTGTTACTTTGTCGTCATTAGAAACTGCTTCCATGATGGTTTCTAAAGCTGCCGTTAACACCGCATCAGCTTGTTTTTTGGTCACACTGGCCCGTTCGGCAACGGCGTCCACTAATTCACCTTTATTCATTTGAGTTTTTACTCCTTATAATTCGCATGAAGCAATCAATAGTATAGCTGTTGGCTGTTGACTGGTAAGAGCGAAGTGACTGATCTGTTTCAACTTAAAGCGATCGGTAAGCTAGAAATTTGAGTCGAAACTAGGTTTTATCCCCCCAGCCCTGGGCTGTTTTAAAGTCAGGTCAGAAAGAGTGATCGCTACTTGATAAAATCATTAATCAATCGCAATTCTTTTGTCAAAAAACAATGATAAATATTTTAATAGAATATCTGAAAAAAGTCAAGAATTTCAGAGGTTCTTAAGGAAAAAGATATCTAATCCGATCAATATTATTAGTAGTGATAATGGATTAGCAATTGATTAAAAAACTTTAATAAGTACCCTAAAAAGTTCAGGAGATAACCCGTAAAATAGGGGATTAATCCTATCTCTATTTAATTGAGAAACCGGATAGGAATATAAGTCTTACTCCCTAGGGAATAGGACATTTCGTGCTATTGATATATTTCCTATAATTAACACTATAACAGTCGCGCTTAAAGGTAATGCACGCGACTGCGATAAAAAGCAGGCTACAATTCTCAAACAGAAAACAGCCGGAGCGCAGGAGGCACAGGGGATACAAAGGGCGTAATCAGATCTGGTTTAAGATCTGACCTTCTACCCAGTAATACCGCCATACCTCAAGCCCAACATCCTAGTAATTTTGCGACACCGCAGAACTTTCTGGAGGTAGGACAGCCATCGGGTTAATTGCACCTTGGTCATTGGGATGGATTTCAAAGTGCAAATGGGGCCCCGTACTCCGACCGGTGGTTCCCATCTCGGCAATTTGCGCCCCTTGAGCCACTTTTTGGCCTTTGCTGACCAGGATGCGATCATTATGGGCATACAGGGTCAAACTGCCGTCGGGATGTTCAATTTCAACTAAGTTGCCATAGCCTCCATCATTCCACCCGGCATAGGAAACCACCCCAGGGGCAGCCGCCACAATCGGAGTTCCAATTGGCCCCGCAATATCAATTCCCCGGTGCATTCGTCCCCAGCGCCAACCGTAACCGGAGGTTAGAATACCCGACGATGGCCAAATATAGCCATTAAACCGCATAGACCCACTGGGCAAATAAACATCGGGCCCCGAGAGAGGGGGTAACTGGGGGGAAACCATCTTACCCAAAGCGGTGTTGCTTAAAGGATCGTAAGGCTTAGAACCGACGGGGGCAGTGGCCACCACAGAACGTCTGGATGCGGGTTGCCGTTGAGCCACCGGAGAGGTCATGCCCTGGGGAGACAACTGAGCTAACTGTTCCGCAGCCAAGTTTTGTTCGGCTGGAGCCACCTTTTCCGAGGAATAGGCTTGGGGATTAAACTCAGGATTAATCCGTTTTTGCCGATTCTTTCCTGAAGTAGTCAAGGCTTCAACCTTGGGCTGTTCAGATGGTTCCACAGATACGTTAATCACCTGATAGTCGCTCTGAACCTTATATTCCTCCCGTAAGCGTTCAACTTCGGATCTGAGGCGATCGGTATACAATTTGTTGACGGCTTCTGATTTGCGAACAGAAACCTCTTGAACTGCCACCTGTTCAGATAGGGAAGAAAATTTGGTATCAACGGGAATTGCCACGGCTGCGGTTGCTACAGGAGTAGAAAACTCGACCGTATCCATCGCCCGGTTCGCCCGTTGATTCAGCGAGAGTTGATTTAAAGTGCTATGGGTGGGAATAGAACTCAGATCAGTCATATCTCCCTCTGGAAGATTAGCAACGACTGCATGATTACTTCTGAGTTCCGAGGGCAGGACTGCCGGAAGCACGGCTTGAGGCAATCTCCCCCCTAAAAGGCCCAAGTCTGTTGGGGCAGAGGCTTGTTGTGGAGAGGGGTCAGCATCTGGACGAATCTGAAGGTCTTGCCATGGATTTGGCGTTACAGAGGACGAATTACTCGGGAAACTACTCGCCAGTTGCTTAGGGATTTTCAGATTCTGATTGACACTCAGAACATTAGGATCAGTGAGTTGATTTGCTCTGATAATGGCATCTACGGAAACATTATGCAGTTTAGCAATTCCAGCTAAGGTATCACCCGAACCGACCTGATAAACTTCCGAGACCGTTTGGCCACCAGCACCATTCGGAATTACAAACGCTCCAGAAATCTCCTGGGAGAGAGTATCTAAAGAATTAGGATCAAGGGATGTATTAGCCCTATTACTTTGCTCCCCTTGCTGATGGGGGGAAGTTGGAGATCCCGAAACCTCCATTGATGGATCTACGGTGTCCTGAGTTGCCGAGGTTTCCACCCCAGAAGCGGAAGGAATCTGATGATTGAATTCCGACTGAGATTCGGTCAGCGTAGATGATTCAGGTAACGATTCCGAGGTAACACTCGGCCGAGACTCTGGTGTACCAAAGGCTTCTACGCTAGTCTTATCCAATTTTTTTAACCCTAAATCCCTAGACTGACTCCGGTTATTGGTCGCCTTCTCATCGGTATTCAGATTAGAAAGGCTTCGCAACAGAGACGGTTGCCAATCCGATGGGGATGCTTGGGCGCCGGAGATTGAATTTTCTCCGACGGGAGAAGATGCAGCCATCGGCCCGGGGGATTGCATCGTGGGACTTGACTCAGAATTGGATAACTCTGTAGCCATGGCGTGATCATTGGCTTTCGGCATCAGGATGCCAGAAGCCATGGCCAAACCGAGAAATGCAACAGAGGTATAAACCTTGTGACTGCCAGAGTATGCGACCTGTTGTTTGGTCTGGCCTGTTGCAGTCTGATCTAAATTGGAATCTAAATTAGGCATAGCAACAGGTTGATCATGATTTGGAACTGTTCCTTTCAAAGAACGACCTCCTATGGAGAAGCGTGCTGACTTTCCTCGAACCGCTCAAGAACCTAATATCAGTGAAATTAATCACATTAATTATTGAATTAAATCACTGGTGATAATCTTGATTACGTCAGATTACCTTGATTTTTCAATTTCGGCAACAAAAGCCAAAGTTAGATCAAAATGCGAACCCTGAAAATTAAGGATAGATAAACAATAACCCTTGAGGGTCGAGGATCTTTAAACTTGATTGAACCCTAATCATAGAGTTCAGATGAGAATTTACACCAGTTGTTACCAGAAATACAACACCGGATCTGGGGCTGTGAATTTCTGGGGATCAAGGAGCAACCGGGATTAAATTGAACAGATAAGACCCCTTAGCTAAGGCTAGTCAAGGATTCTAGCTTTTTTTTGAACGGCAAAAAAGCCCCCGTTTAGATGAATAAAATCTATCACTGCCAGGGGACAATTGAATCAGGTCATTTATAAAAAAAAGTTATCAGATTAGGGGGGATTCTGGGATTAACGCAATATCAGGGTTTGAGGGATGGACTTTACCCCAAATAACCGAGTTGGCGACGTACCTCAAATAAACTGACGGCAACACTCACGGAAAGATTCAAACTTCTCACTCCGGCTTCCGCCATGGGAATATAAACCGTTGCGGTGCAAGTCTCCAACACATCGGCCGAAAGTCCGGTGGTTTCACTGCCAAAAAGTAGCCAGTCGGAATCTTGAAACGGGAACTGGATATAGTTAGAAGCCCCTCTGGTACTAAACCCGAGCATCCGGCCGCCCCGTTGTTGTTGATGGGTTTGAAAGCTGGAGAAATCGGAGTGCTGGGTGAGTTTAACGTAGGGCCAATAATCTAATCCGGCTCGTTTGAGGTAGCGATCGCTAATTTCAAATCCCAAGGGCCCGTACCCGTACAGGTTGCTGCACAGGTACGGGCGATATTTCCGGTATTGGGCGGGATTTGTGGCTGAACTAAGACAACGTGGGGCATGAGGTAATTAGACCAGGAAACAAGGGCTTTTGGGTCGGATCAACCCGGTGGATGAGTAATAAATCTATAGTTTTTCTTTATACTTTGTAAAGAAATTTATCGATAAGATATTCTCATCTAAAAAGGGGCCTTTTTTCAGGCTATCAGGGGTTGACAAATTTGATCTTCAAACTCTTTTTCCTGGGTTGCCATCTCCTGAATGGCCTGTTGAATAATCAAGCGAGGATCGTGGCCCTGTTCCGATAGCCGTAACCACTGTTGGGCCGTAGACCCTTCTCGCAGTAGCTTTTTCACCGGAGACAGAAAGCAACTAAACCCATGTTTTTTGGCAATGGGCCAAACTTCGGCATAAATTTGCTCAATCCAATCTCTAGCGGAAATGGTGCTGCCGTCTTTCCAATGGCGTAGTTGGGCCTCTAAACTCTGGTGGGCCGCTAGAATTTCATTCTGATCTGAAATTTCGACTAAATCCTGGGCTCGGCTATTTTCAGGTAGTTGACTCCGTTGCAACGGATCAAGATCGGGGTTTTCCAATATTTGCCAGATCCGAGCTTCTAATAACGCTGTGATGGCTAATAGGGCGATGGGGTTGACCATCAAGTCACAGATTCTCAGTTCTAAACGGTTTAAATTATAGGGACGGCGATCGCCATTGGGTCGTACCGATGACCACAGGTGACGAACATTCTGCATGGTTTTTTGTTGCAGTTGGGTTTCTGTCCAGTCAATAAAATGGCGATGGCTTTCAAACAAGGGGACAAAAGCCGGGGTTTTGGGGAATAAATGCCAACGGGTGGAATGATATCCGGTGACTTTGCCGCCCAAAAACGGAGAGGAAGCACTCATCGCTAAATATAAAGGAGCTTCCACCCGCACCAAACGAATGGCCCGCATTAACTGTTCGGGGTCAGCGATACCCACATTAATATGAATACTAGCGGTGACTACATCCGTACCGTAGGTTTGTTCAATATAATCATGGTAGGGATTTTGTGGATCGGAGCGATAAAAATTCTCCGTACCGCCCAGGGGTAGGGTGCTTCCGGGGATGATGGTATAGTCGCCCAACTTTTGTAAATATTTTCGGAGTTCCCGCCGGGGTCGAACTAAGGCACACAATAACCGCTCATAATTACACAGGGGGGCGGTGGTGTACTCAACATTGCGACTATCGGGTTCGCGGACGAATCCCTCTAAATCGGCTACAATTTTATCGGACAGTCCCACCACGTCACCTTGGGGAGTTCCGGTATACATTTCTACTTCAAAACCTTTGGATAAAAGCATAGTACAGTTATCAGTAATCTGTGATCAGTTATCGGGGTAAGAGTTATTAGAAAAGAGTTGATCAACTGTTTGCTAATAATTGGATCTGGGTTATTAGAAAATAATTCCTATTCTCTATCCTATCATGGATTCTGAACCCCAAGGAAAAATGCTATCGGGTTCATTAGAGTTAAAAATATAGTCATAATCAAAATCGAAGGCTCGACTATGACGAGTGAGGGAGAATCCACAAGCAATCACTTGGCTAGTGGTAAAGGTTGCCATCACTAACTCAATTAATTTCCTTGATTTTATTTCGGGTTTCTGTACATAAAAATCCCGTTTTGCGAAAAATACCCGCTCATCTTTAGGAACAATAATTCCATTCACTTTATGGGCGTGTTGAATCGGTTTGAGATAATTTTTAATAAAATAATCTTGATTAGTTTGTAGGCGAGAGAGTCGTTCATGTTGTACCCAACTCATTTGAAATAGGAGTTTAATCATTTCAAATCCGATAATATAATTAAAAACA
>DATNRE010000310.1:0-16042 GCA_036703685.1 Candidatus Obscuribacterales bacterium | reverse complement strand
CTCGGTTAACTTGATTCAAAATCTCTTGAATCGCGGTATCAATCCCCTGTTCACCCCAGGTACAGCCTTTTTCTAAATAGACTTGCGCCGCCTGACCGATGGTATAGGTGAGATAGGCAGAAATTGAGGCTTGAGTAATGGCAATTCCGGCATAATTAGCCAGGTCTGTTGCTAACCCGGCGGCACTTTTACTAAATCCCAATATCCAACCACTCCCCATTTCAGTTAATAGTAATCCTCCCGAACTTAATAGAATTTTTTGCCATAATTTCCCCGCTTGATAACTGGTCATGGGTAAACCATATAAACGCGCCAAAGACCGAATTAAAATTAAATCGCTAATCGTTGCACCCAAAACATCTAAAATAGCAATGGGATTTAAGGCTACCGCTACAGCTTTATAACAAGTAAATTTCCAGATTAATTCCTCGGCTTCCGCCGCTTGTAATTCAATACTTTGACGGGCGATAATTCGTTCGGCTTCTCTCCCTTGAACTAAAGCATTTAAAGCTAAAAGTGAGCGTCCTTCTCGATTTAATAGCTTTAAAATAATCTGTTTTAATTCATCAATTTGGGATATGGGAGACTCCCACTCATAAGTTATTCGACCATCGGGCCATTCAATTCTAAGTTGGATAGGTGCGGGTTCTGCTGATACCTTGACAATTTCAAAGGGTTGGGAATTATGGGAAGATTCAACCGGGGGAATATCTGTAATTTTAGCAAATTTTAGCAAGTTTTGATAGATTTTTTCCCGTTCTGTTTCCGTATATAAATCAATTTTATTGAAAACAATAATTAAGGGTTTATGAGCATTTTGTAATTCTAATAAAGCCTCATATTCAGTTCTAGTTAAATCCCCCGCTACCACAAATAAAATTAAATCCGCTTGACGGGTGACTTCCTTTGCCATCTCTCCCCGTACCTGTCCGGCGACTTCATCTAATCCGGGGGTATCAATTAACTCCACCTGAATCGGATTTGATTCGTCAATATTATCAATTCGATTCGGTTCTTCAATCTGAGATAAAGGCACACTCCAACGAATAGAACGGGGCCATTGAGTTACTCCATTTAATGGCCCCGTTTGGAGAATTTTTTCCCCTAATAAAGCATTTAAAACCGCCGATTTTCCCCGACTAACTAACCCAAAAACCGCAATTCTAATAATTCCTTGTTCGAGTTTTTCTAAATTAGTTGATAGGATTTCTAATTGTTTTTGTAAGGTTGCTTGTAATTCAGTATGGGAATTCCTTCGCCCCCGTTGTAAATGCTGATAACGGGATAAAGTTTGTTTTAAACTAGAACGGGCTTGATTGAAATGATTCATTATTAATGGGTAATGGGGATCACGGATTTAAGAGGATTTCACGGATTTCACGGATTTTAATCTGCGTTAATCTGCGTAATCTTCTTAAATCCGTGTTTATTTATGAAGAAGATAAAATATCTTCTAGGGCTGGTTTAACTGTTGGATATTGATAATTAAAATTGTAGGATAGGGTACGTTTGGGCAGAACTTGTTGACCTTGGAGAATAACTTGGGCCGCATCCCCTAATAACATTTCCAGGGCAAAATCAGGAACCGGAAGCCAAGAGGGACGATTCAAAACTTCCCCTAAAGCATGACATAACTGCCCCATTCTCACCGGGTTGGGAGCGGTAGCATTGAGCACTCCTTCAATTTGGGAATTGGTTAAACTTAATAGAATTAAATCGACTAAATCCTCTCGATGAATCCAAGAAAACCATTGTTCTCCTGAACCCAATGGCCCGCCAGCAAACAGTTTAAAGGGAGTCAGCATTTTTCCTAAAGCTCCCCCCAGGGCTAAAACAATCCCCAATCTTAAAATCACTAAACGAGTTCCCCCGTCCTTGACTTGTTGGGCGGCGGTTTCCCAGGCCAGACAGACTTTAGCTAGAAAATCCTGTCCCGAGGGGCTATGTTCATCAAATAGGGCGGTTTCGCTGGTTCCGTAATATCCCACGGCCGAAGCACTCACCAGGACACTCGGTTTAGAATTAGCTAAAGCGATCGCTTCAACTAATTTCTGGGTAGCCGTAGCCCGACTTTCTAAAATTTCCTGTTTCCGTTGCGGTGTCCATCGTTCGTCCGCAATTCCCGCCCCGGCTAAATTCACCACTCCCTCACATCCCGAAATGGCCTGTTGCCAAGCCCCGGACTTTGTGGGAGTGTAACCCACAATTTCTAACTGGGAATAGACAGAACTGGGAAACACCCGTTTAGCCCGTTCTGGATGACGGGTAAGAATTAATACTGAATGTCCCGACCGTTGGAGTCGCTCTACTAAACGACTACCGACAAAACCTGTGGCTCCTGTAACTGCTACTTTCATTGAAATGACTCGTATTGACTGAATGCTCGCACCTTTGTCCTTAGATTAACAAATCTTCGCTCCCTTCCCCGATAGGGTAACAAGCTAAGATAGATCAAATTAACCGAAACCCTGGGCAATCATTCCAACCCCCGCTTAAAAATCATCATGCTGACCCGAAAAAAATCTAAGCTGCTTTTGGCTGTGGTGGCACTGACTGTCTGTGGGAGTGTCGCCGCAGCCTTTTACCTAAAAACTGAGCGGTATAAAGCCTATAGTCCCGTAGAAAGTGGCAAACTGATACCGGATGAAGCAATGATGGCCACTTATCTGTCGGCAACCCCCCATGTTGTATCAGAATTAAAAAATTTCGGCACACCGGAAGCCCAAGCGTTAGTGAGTCAAGGAATCAAAATTTTTCAACAACAGAGTTTAGCCGGGGCTACGATTAATTTTAATCAGGATATTCAACCTTGGATCGGGGGAGTGATGGTGGCTTTATTGCCTCCCGAGGGGGGCAAACTAGGTTCGGAGCCCCAACTGTTAATGGTTGTGGGAATTAAAAATAAGTTGAAAGCTTGGCATTTTGCCCAAAAATTACAGGCTTCACCGGAGATTAAATCCCAACAGAGTCAATATCGCGGGGTGACTCTATCGAGTTATACCGAAAAAACCGGAAAACAATATAATGTGGCAATTCTCAACGATCAGGTAGTGATCGCGGTGAGTCCCGATACCGTGAAACGGGCGATCGACACCTTCATGGGTTCCCCTTCCCTGGTCAGTTTATCGGGAAAATCCGACCTTTTTTTTGAAAGTGCAAATCTGGCTAATCCTTTAATGACGGTGTTTATTGCCGATCATAATCGGTTAACCCAGGAGTTGAGTGGCACTTGGCCAGAAATTTTGAGTTTATCGGGTCAATCTCTATCTTCGCTGAAACCGATTGAATCAATGGTAATAGGAGTTGGGGTGGAGGAGGATGGGATTCGCTTAAAAGCGATGGCTCAGTTACGCGCCAATGGCACGGTATCCCAAAACCTACCGGAATTCGGGAAAATGCTGGATCGTTTTCCCAGTAATACCCTCGCCCTGGTTAATAGCCATGATCTGCATCAAATTTGGTTAGAATTTTTAACTTTGGGGGAAAATAACCGGGATTTGAAGAAGATAATTAGTCAAATTCGTTTGGCACTACAAGCGATTAATTTAGATGCGGATCAGGAGGTGTTTGGCTGGATGGATGGGGAGTTTGCTTTGGCTGCGATCGCTTCTGAAAAAGGGGTATTAGCCTCCTTGGGGTTAGGGGGAGTGGTATTAATTGAAACCAGCGATCGCCCCGCCGCAGAAATAATGTTAAATAAACTCAATACTCTGGTTGCCCGGGGTAATCCTCCGATTAATATTGAACAACGGAGTTTAGCAGGAATTGAGGTAACGGAATGGAATGATCCCAAACAGGGAACTTTATTTGGACATGGATGGTTAAGTCCCAATATCATGTTTGTTGCCTTTGGTGGGCCAGTGGTGGAAGCAATTACTCAGAACCCCACCGACCCCTTGAATCAAAGCCAACGGTTTCAAGAGATTAGCAAATCCCTTCCGAGTTCCCACCATAGTTATGTCTATTTAGATATTGAAAAAATGACATCCTGGGCGATGGGATATTTGTTAGCGTCCCCGGCGATCGCCCTGCAACCGAATAGAATGACCCTACTCAATTCGATTCGGGGTGTGGGGATCAGTGCCAGTTTTCCCGATCCTTCGGAGGTTGAGGTTGAAATGCTATTAGGACTCAAACCCAAAACTTAACAACTGATAAGCGTATGCGTATAATGATTTACTCCTATAACTACCATCCTGAACCCATTGGTATTGCTCCTCTGATGACCGAACTCGCCGAAGGTCTGGTGAGGCGGGGCCATGAAGTGCGGGTGGTGACGGGAATGCCCAATTATCCCGAACGTCGGATTTATCAGGGATACCAAAATAAGTTGTATCTGACGGAAGAACGGAATGGGGTGATCATTCAGCGCAGTTATATTTGGGTGCGGGGCCCAAAACCGGGATTATTGGATCGTCTCCTACTCGATAGTAGTTTTATGGTCACGAGTCTGGTTCAAGCGTTTAACGGTTGGCGACCTGATCTGATTTTTGCTACGGTTCCGCCTTTATTGGTCAGTATTCCGGTGGGTCTTTATGCCGGGGTGCGCCGTTGTCCAGTAATCTTGAATATTCAGGATATTGTCTCAGAAGCTGCCTTACGGGTGAAATTGGTGAACCCTAATGGCTTTGTGATTAAATCAGCTAAATTTGTGGAACAGTTGACCTATAAAAAGGTAAATCGGATTAGTGTGATTGCGGATGGTTTTGTTAATAAATTAGTTGAACTCGACATACCCAAAGATAAAATTGTTTATATTCCTAATTGGGTAGATACGGATTTTATTAAACCTTTATCAAAAACCAATAATTCTTTTAGGATTAAGTATCAACTTGAGAATAAGTTTGTGGTTCTCTATTCGGGAAATATTGCTTTAACTCAAGGTTTGGAAACGGTTATTAAAGCCGCAAAATTATTACAGCCTATTCCTGAAATCTCTTTTATTATTGCCGGGGAACAGGAGGCATTACAGAATTTAGAAAAGGTCTGTCAGGAACATCAAACGGAGAATGTTATATTAATTCCCCTAGAACCCAGAGAAAAATTACCGGAGATGTTAGCGGCGGCTGATGTGGGATTAGTGGTGCAGAAACGACAGGTGACGGCTTTTAATTTACCGTCAAAAATTCCGGTTTTATTAGCTAGTGGTTGTGCGATTATTGGTTCTGTTCCTGATGCGGGAACGGCGAAAGATGTGATTCTTAAAAGTGGCGGGGGAATTGTGGTACCGCCCGAGGATGCAGAAAGTTTAGCCCAAGGGATTAGGGATCTGCAAAACAATCGCTCACAATTAGAATCCTTGGGTCAATCCGGGCGAAAATATGCAGAAGAACATTATGGCAT
Organism: Candidatus Obscuribacterales bacterium; assembly: GCA_036703685.1. GTDB lineage: Bacteria > Cyanobacteriota > Cyanobacteriia > Cyanobacteriales > Microcoleaceae > Planktothrix. The sequence goes on along the minus strand of DATNRE010000310.1, from coordinate 10,699 downwards.
TGAACAGGCCTTAGACCAGTATGAAAGGTTATTTACCCAGGTATTAAGCCAGGAATAGCCGATTTTGTCTTCACCCTCAGCCTCCAAAATCGAAAATAATGATTAAAATGATCACTAGATCTCAATTTGATTGTTAACCTGGATTGCATACGAGGAATAAAAAAACTGAATGGTTGATAACGCCCAAACCCAATACGCTGTTGAGCAAATGATATCTGGCGCCAATGTTGATGAGCATACCAGCCGGGAAACCGCCCTAGCCGCCGCCCGAGCAGCAGATGACCGGAAAGCGGATAATGTTCTGGTACTGCGCGTGTCGGAGGTCTCTTATTTAGCCGATTATTTTGTGATTGTAACGGGTTTTTCCCAAGCTCAACTCCGGGCAATTTCTCTGGCCATTTCAGACCAAGTGGAAATAGAATTAGAACGGTTGCCCCTGAGAGTCGAAGGCCAAAACGAGGGTAACTGGGTTTTAATGGATTATGGTGATGTCATTGTCCATATTTTGTTACCCGAAGGTCGAGATTTCTATAAATTAGAAGCATTTTGGGGTCACGCCGAGCGAGTGGATTGGCAATTCGATTAAAAAACGTCTAAAATCCTACGGGTTTGTAGAATCTGTTGGGTTATTCAAGACTTCAATTTGTTGTTCTATCTTTTCTTTCGCTTCCTTTGCGGCTGGATAATCTGGACGATATTTTAAGGCTTTTTGATATGAAGAAATAGCCTCTGGATATTGCTTTAAATTCCTGAAGGCATTACCCCGACTGTACCAAGATTCTCCATGATCGATTTGTTGATTAGTCGCCTGATCATAGGAAGCGATCGCCCCTTGATAATCCCCTAAATTATATAAAGAGTTCCCTCGATTATACAAAGCTAAATAATCATTAGGTTTAATTTTTAAGGCTTGATTATATGCGGAAATTGCTTCTTCATAGCGTTTAAGTTGATGCAATGACCATCCTAAATGATACCAAGATTGATGATCATTGGGTTGAAGGTTAACCGCTTTTTCAAAGGATTCAACAGCTTCTTTTGTCCTATTTTGTTTTAATAATCCCTGACCGTGACTATACCAAGCGGCGAAAAAATTAGGATTAAAACGCACCGCCTTATCGTAGGAATCCGTCGCTTCTTGATAGCGTTTAAGTTGCATTAAAGCATTCCCTCGGTGATACCACGTATTGGGATTATTGGTTTTCACTTCAACGGCTTGATCATAAAATTTAAAAGCATTTTGATAATCTTCTAAATAATGATAGGTTTTTCCCATTTGAGATAAGGCTTCAAAGGAATCAGGAAACTGTTCTAAAACCACTTGATAAGATTGAATTGCTTCTTCATAGCGTTTTAAGTTGACTAAAACATCGCCCTTTCCGAGCAGAGCTTCCACCTGATTTTGATCTTGTTTAATTGCTTGTTCAAAAGCAGTTAAAGCATCGGCATACTTTCCCAAAGCACTCAGAACTTTTCCTCGACCGATCCAAGATTCAGTATAATTTTCATCAAGTTGAATTGCTGTATCATAGGCTTCCTGAGCTTGGGAATATTGTTCTAATTTATATAAAATTTTAGCTTTATTATTCCAGACTTCTTTATAATCGGGCATTAACTCAATGGCTTGATCATAACGTTTTAAAGCCTCGGGATAACGGTTTAATTGAGATAAAGTATTTCCTTGATTATAGTGTTCTATTGCATTAGAAGATTTTACAGAAGACCATAAATAAAATCCGGTTCCCGTCCCCAATCCTATTAATCCCAATGTTGCCACCATCGTCAAATAAATTTTTGTTTTTTGGGGCTGAATTTTTAAGGGATTAAGCCAATAATTAAAAGCTGGAACCGTTGCTATATTAGGTTTATTTAAACTTTTTATTGCTTCTAATGCTTCCCTAGCTGACCCATATCGTTCTCGAAAATCATACCGGATCATTTTATTTAAAACTTCAGCTAATTCTGGACTCACACTCCCTTGATTTTGCCAAATAATTTCCTCCGTATCGGGATCAATTTGCAACTGATGGGGCGTAATTCCAGTTAATGCTTGAATCCCAATCATTCCCACCGCATAAATATCACTACTGGGTTTAGGATTTCCCCGAGCTTGCTCACTGGGCATATAACCGGGTGTTCCAATCCCCACACTTAAACCACTCTGACCCGGAGTATTTAACATTTGGGTTGTGATCTGTTTGACCGCTCCAAAATCAATTAACACTAATTGATGATCTTTTTTGCGTCGAATGATATTTTTAGGACTAATATCCCGGTGAATCACATTTTGCTGATGGACAAAATCTAATATGTTTAAAATATCCTGTAATAAGATAATTGTTTCGGATTCATTTAAACGTCCTTTAAGTGTATTCGGCAGAACTTGAGTCAAACTCGAATGAATGGAAGGATTAGGAGGCGGTAGGGTCGGGGAAACAGAGAAATTAGGGATTAATTCTTGAGTTAAATCATGACCTTCAATAAATTCTTGAACTAGATAAAATTCTTGATCTTCTTCAAAAAAAGCAAATAACTGGGGAATTTGTTCGTGATGTCCTAAACGATATAAAACTTGAGCTTCTGTTTCAAATAAACGCCGGGCAATTTGTAAGGTTGTGGGGTTTGTGCCGTGGGGTTTGAGTTGTTTAACCACACATTGATGGCGATCGGGAAGTTGACGATCTTCAGCCAAATAGGTGCGGGCAAATCCTCCACCCCCCAAGGATTGCAAAATGTGGTAGCGTCCGCCTAGTGTGGTTCCCAGCATATCCCCGATGATGATTGCTAATATTAAGCGCGGAATCACGCCTAAGTTCATTTTATAACAGGGAATCGGAATTGGGAATAGATCCCCCTAATCCGCCTTTTTCAGGGTAGTTTAGGGGGATCTAATCTAGGTTATCATCAGGGGTTTTCAGCGACCCTTGATATTCGAGGGGAATCGGAAAAGAATCGCGGTATTAATCAACCCAATTAATGACTTGCGATAATTTCATCATCCGTTGAAAAATCAACTTCTGTTTGATCTAAACCTCGGGGTAAATAATCATTTTCAAAAGAATCTTTTAAACCGGAAATTAAATCAAATTCGGGTTTCCAGTTTAAATCCTGTATGGCTTTATGAACATCGGCAAAAAAGTGTTGGACGCGCATGGGAAATGCTTTCCGTTTGCCGAAATCAAACTGTTTAGGATCATAATGAATCAGTTTAACTGAATCTAAGGATTTTCCCGCCGCTATAGCACAAGCTTTCGCTAAACCATCGAAGGTAACATAACGTTCTCCTGAGACATTATACACCTGACCAATGGCGTTTTGATTCCCTAAAACCGCAGCCATTGCAGTTGCTAAATCCTTAACATGACCTAACTGGGTAAGATGAAATCCATTCCCCGGAATTGGAATTGGACGACCCGCCACAATCCGATCAAAAAACCATGATTCTAAGGGATTATAATTCAAGGGCCCATAAATATAGGTAGGACGAATCGATGTCCAGGGTAAATTTTGGGCTTGCAAATAACTCTCGGTTTCGTATTTGCCTAAATGACGACTTTTCGGGTCAGTGGCATCTCCTTCAATATGGGGCATTTGATCGGATTTTAAATACACTCCGGCGGAACTCATATAAACAAAATGTTGCACCCGATCTTTGAATAAATCTGCCAGGGGTTTTGTATCATTAAGTTCCCGTCCATTATTATCAAAAATGGCATCAAATTCTTGGTTAGCCAGTTTTTCTTGAATTTGGTTGGCATCGGTGCGATCGCCATGAATTTGTTGAATTCCTTCAACGGGTGCAGGTTTTTTACCTCGATTAAATAGAACAACTTCATGCCCTTGTTCAACTAAGATTTTAGTTAAATAAACCCCAATAAATCGGGTTCCACCCATGATTAAAATTCGCATTTTTATCCCCTAAAAAAGTTTAATGATTACTCAAACTACAAGAATTAATTTTTATTCTGATAGTTTTTTATTCACTCCTTTAATATTCATATCGAATAAGAGTACAATAGTCAACTCATGACCCACCCGTGATCATTAACCCAAATTTAATAGATCCCGGTCGGGCTCACTACGAGCGGAATTTTTGAGAGCAATTAATAAATATAAATTGCGCCCGTGTCTTGAATATTAATCGCATTATCTCCAGCGACACCCGCAGCAGTTTTTACCGTCACATTAACCTGATTATCTTGGACATCAATTCTATAATCCAGAACGGCGGCTCTGGCTATAGAATTAATTACAATATCAGAATTAACCGGAACATTATTAATAGTAAAACTTCCCCCAGGGGCAATTTGAGTATTGGTTTTTCCGGTGGTTAATCCTGTTTCTAAATTATGTCCGGTTTGATTTGAAATTGTCACTCTAACAGGTTGATTGGGATTAATTCTAGCTACAGGTTGCCAAGCTCCGGGGGTATAGGTTTGGGCAGGAGTTCCCTGAATGACAGGTACTGGAATATCAATCGGATCTTGAGCATAAACCGAAGCTAGGGATAAAAAGACACCGCCGATCCCCAAACAGCCCGTTAATAAAAAAGAATGGAAATGATGAGGGAATTTGATCATAGATTTTACCGAGTCTGTTGATTGAGATACTACTGATTTAATCATATCTATTCCTGAGTAGCAGTAACCGGAATTTTAATTGATTTCCTGTTTAAACAACCAAAACCCTTGACACATCTAGGCCCGGGGATAGGTCATCTCTATATCCAGTTCGGTAAGTTACCTATCGTGAGAAAGATGCTATGGGTTGGAATATATGATACTTTGATAAAGATAAAAATTAACCCAATATTGCAATGTTATTTCAACGTTCGAGTGGAATTTTACTGCATCCCACCTCTTTTCCCAGTCAACACGGAATTGGAGATCTGGGAAAATCCGCCTATGAATTTATTGATTTTTTACAGCGAAGTGGTTATAAATTATGGCAGATCTTACCCCTAGGGCCAACGGGAGAAGAACATTCTCCTTATATTATGAATTATAGCACCTTTGCGGGTAATCCGTTAATGATTAGTTTAGAAGAATTAGCCCAAGAAGGATTATTAGAGTTCCCAGAAATTATTCCTTTAGAAACTCAAGATTCTAGCAAGGTTAATTTTGAAGCTGTTGTTCCCCACAAAACATTATATCTCAAAAAAGCCTACGGTCGCTTTCAACAACAATTAGAGGAAAAACCTAATCCTGCCTTTCTCGCTTTTTGTCAAAAACACGCCTCTTGGTTAGAGGATTATGCCTTATTTATGGCTTTATTAGAAGCCCATGAAGATCAATCGTGGAATTATTGGGAACCCGGTTTAGCCCGTCGAGATCCCGAGGCGTTAAAAGCCAAAAGTGAAGTATTAAAAGAATCCATAACCTATCAAAAATTTCTGCAATTTATTTTCTTTAAACAATGGGAAAAATTACGTCAATATGCCAATGAAAAAGGGATAAAAATTATTGGAGATATTTCTATTTATGTATGTTATAATAGTGTGGAAGTTTGGTCAAATCCCCATCTATTTCAACTCAATTCTGAAACCTTAGAACCTATTTATATTGCTGGAGTTCCCCCGGATTTCTTCAGTGAAACGGGGCAATTATGGGGGAATCCGATTTATAATTGGCAGGAACTACAAAACACCAAATTTGCTTGGTGGATTGAACGATTTAAAGCCACCCTGGAATATGCAGATTATGTTCGGATTGATCATTTTCGAGCTTTTGAAGCCTATTGGCGGGTTCCTGGGAGTGAAAAAAATGCTATTAAGGGAGAATGGATTAAAGCGCCGGGTTATGAGTTTTTTGATGAACTTAAACAACAATTAGGCGATTTACCCGTTTTGGCCGAAGATTTGGGAATTATTACTCCCGAAGTTGAAAAATTGCGAGATCATTATCATTTTCCGGGGATGAAAATTTTACAATTTGCCTTTGGGGGAGATGCGAATAGTGTTTATCTTCCCCATAATTATATTAGCAATTGTTTAGTTTATACCGGAACCCATGATAATGATACAACTATTGGTTGGTGGGAAACTGCAACAGCAAAAGAAAAACAACATTTTGCTGAATATTTAGGCTATTCTTCCCCCGATGAAATTACTAATATTAACTGGGTGATGATTCGTTTAGCGTTAAGTTCCCTGGCGAGTTTAGCGATTATTCCTTTACAGGATGTTCTTGATTTAGGGCACGATTCAAGAATGAATGATCCGAGTCATAATGATGGAAATTGGCGGTGGCGTTATCAAAGTTCGGAATTATTAACTCAGGAATTAAGCGATCGCTTATTCAAGTTAAATCAACTCTATAGTCGATAAAAATAGGGGTAGGGGTAATTCATGAATTACCCTTACCCCAAATCAATTTTTTCTAGGGTTTTGACTAAATCTTCGATGCTAATTTCAAAGCCACCCTCAACTTCTTTCCCTAATACAAAAGCATACTTAATTCCTAAACAATCCGCCCGACCTTTATAAACATTATTAAATCGATAGGGCGGTTGTAATATGAGAATTACCCCATTATCTGCTACCGTAAATAATCCATTAGCTAACTGACTTCCTTCAACTCCTATAATCATTTTTGTTCCTACCGTTTGACGCACAATTTCCCCGGCGGATGTCTGTTCAGGATCAATAATAATAAAACCTTGACTCCTGAGAAATTCAGCAATTTTATCCTCATTAACTAAGTATCTCTGAACCCCTGATTTTCCCCGGAGTAACATCACCCCTGGACTGACTAAAGATGAACCTAATGGCTTAATTTTAGTGCGAAGATATTGATAACGTTGCCGTTTAAATTGATTTTGTGCATAATCTTCAATGATGATTAATTCCTTAAATTTAGCGTGGGTAACAGGGGTTGAATTAATCTCAAAAATCTGACTATATTCAATTTGATTCGGACTCAGTTTCTGAGAAGTTCTCACCGCCATTCCTAATTCTCTTGCCGCTAAATTCAACAGCACATCATCGGTCATCCAATGACCAAAATAACGGTTTCCATATAACGTACAAGCTAAGGCAGCTTCAGAAATATATTCTGTTTTATCTTGATTAAACCAAGATTCTTTTGTTGTTGTTAAGGGTAATTTCATCGCCCCTTTATAAATATATCCATTATGAATTTCTACATTTTTCAAGCGATAAGCAGTTGTGGCTGCGTGTTGAGTCAGACCTCCTTTTATGCGCTCCAATTGATTCTCATATGTCGTTTGTTCGACGACACCCGTAACTTTATCGAGTTCTCCAGGTAAATAAATTGCTGGGGGAGAAATTGAACTCTCAGCCGCGCAAAGAGTCCATTGTTGATCTGATAAATCTTTATAGGTTTTACGTCCATTTAAAAGACGTAATCCACGCTGTTTCAACAAAGGTAAATTTATCATATTTTTTATTTGGATAATAGGAAATTTAATTAATTCAAGATTGAGAACCAGCCTCTATTTTCTGATATTGATAGGAACGATTTTCCGCCCCCCAGACCTGTTTACCTTGGGCATCAAAGCCCCGATCTTGAGTTTCCATCCCATTTCGATCTAACTTAATCGTATTAGTGACTTTAACCGCTCCTTTAAAATTAGTAACACAACCTTCCGGTTGAGTTTCACCGATATATTCAGTCCCCACGGGTGTTAAAAATACACTACAATTGACGTTCTCTATTTCTTGAATACTGATTACCCGTTCTGATAAAGGTTTCTGACACAAACCGATCCAATTTTTAGGATTAATAGGTTTAAAACTCACAGACTCAATACTATTTTTATCGATACTGGGTAAAATATTTAAAATCCTTTGACGATAGGGTTTAGATAGATTACGAGTTAAAGCTTGTTCTTGATAGAGAAAAACTCCTTTAGAATCTCGAACAGAACTATCTGTACTGTTCAATTTTACCTCACAAGTAGTCATCCGAACACTGGGCGCGTCAGGAATAGCTTTAGCCTGTGCTGAAGTCTCCATTACACCCGTCAAATAGGAGGTGACTTGCTGAACATGACCTGGCATTGGGTAAGTTTGAGTCCTGCATCCACTCAAAATAACAATAACCCCTAAAATAGAAACAGGAGATAGTTTGATCATCGGAATATCCAAAACTGAGTCAGTCCTTCAGTGCTACCAAACATTGTATTAACATAACCTGTAATTATTATTATGCCAACTTACACCGGAATTTCTAGCGAAGCCTTCCGTCATCCCCTGGACAGAGAAGCAGAAGTTGCTTTAAGAAGTGTTCCAGGCTTTGATTTAATTGCGAGTAAATTTGTCGAATTTGTCTATGAACGTCCTCAATATGTTTACTTGATGGGAAATGCGCTGCAAGTCGGCCCCAGACAATATGCCAGTATTTATCATGTTTTTAGAGAATGTGTTAGGGATTTAGATATTATTCCCGAACCGGGTTTATTTGTCTCTCAAAATCCTCTGGTTAATAGCTATGCTTTGGGACAGGAACACCCCTATATTATTGTCAATACGGGTCTTTTAGATTTAGTTGATGAAGCTGAATTAAGAGCGGTTTTAGCCCATGAATTAGGACATATAAAATGTGGTCATCCGATTTTAAATCAGATGTCAATTTGGGCTATGGGTGTGGCTTCTATGATTGGGGAATTAACTTTTGGGTTGGGAAATTTAGTGAATAGTGGCTTAATTTATGCCTTTTATGAATGGCGCAGAAAAGCCGAATTATCCGCAGACCGAGCGGCATTATTAGTAACGGATGATCTCAAATGCGTGATGAAATCTATGATGCAATTAGCGGGAGTTAGTACAAAATACGCCCATGAATGTAGTTTAGATGAATTTATTCGTCAATCGGAACAATATCGAGATTTAGATCAAGATGGTTTGAATCAAGTTTATAAGTTTTTATTGTATAATGGAGGTCAGGGCATGATGTTAAGTCACCCCTTTCCCGTTGAACGCATTCAATATCTAAAAGAGTGGCATGATTCAGCCGAATATCGTAAAATTCGTGCGGGTGAATATCAACAAGCCACCACAGAAGGATCGGTTAATGTGAAAGCCGAAAAATCGGAAGATGAAGTTGATGATTTACGCCGACAAATTGAGGAGTTACAGAATCAAATTAATCGGATTAAGTTTAAATAATTCAGAGGATATCAACAAATTGTATCATGAGTTTTGAGTTAGGTGGGTGAGAATATTAACTTAATAATCAGAATAACAGGTTAACTTACTCACCCACCCAACAGGTTGAAAATGATTACTTTTTGAACCGATATTTTGGGGGCAACGTGCGCGTTACCCCTACAGGAATTGATGTTTTTTAAGCTGCCATATCCTCAAGGTTATCGTGATCAATAATAATGGCTTGTCCATCCGAACTAAAATCAGCCCAAACGGGTGAAAAATAGCGATTATGAAGATAAATAACTTCATCCATATTGGTGATCACTTCAATTTCTTCTAAATTTTTTTCGGCTTTTCGCCAAGCTGTCAAGGTCAGATTTGCACTGCCTTTAAAGGCGATTAATCCATCGATAACAATTAGTTTTTGATGGGGAATTCTATCCCAGTTAAAAATAGTTTCACACATCGGTTTAATATCTAAGTTTGGGCTTTCATGGGTGTAGTTAGATAATTCAGGTAATTGATAGGTTTGACTAGAGGTTAAGGAAACAATACCTTTAACTGGAATCCCTTGGGATACTGTTTTTAATGCTCCTAGAAATTGATGACTAATCCCCAGACTGATAAAATGGATAAACTTTTTAGCCAGACTCATTGCTTTTAATAAACCTGCCATGAGGGGATAATTGGGGTCAGTATTAAGGCGTTGTGCGATCGCTCCTAATTTTTTATATTGCTCAATATCAAGGTCATTATCATTAAAGTAGAGATTTTTATCTCGGAAATAAGCTTGAATTACTTTTGCAGGTTCAGGACTATTGACAATATATTGAATTTCGCAAGTTGGGCAGAAAATTTGTTTTTGTTGGTTTCGTTGTAAGTTCGGTTGAATAGCTAAACACTTTTCACAGTGAGCTAAACGGGTGTCAAGTTGTGACAAGCTACGCAGATCAAGAGCGGGTTTTTTACGGTTAGGTAAATTAGAATAATCGTAGCTGTTGGGTAGAAACATATTTATTCCTCGTTATGAACATTTTCATATTTGCATAGGTATTGCTACACACCGAATGGACAAGAATAATGAATTTATACACAAATTAGATTAATTTTGTGTATGGCTTGTGTAAACGTCAGTTGATATACTGAATAGGGTGATAAATCATAAATACTATGCTGAAGAAAGAACCGTTACAAATATTTAATGAATTACCAGAAAAGCGTAAAGAATTATTCCTGTTAACTTGTCAAGGAAAAACGGATGCTGAAATTGCTGAAGCTATGGAAATAGATACAAAGACGGTTAGAAAGCAAAGATCAATTTTAGGGGTTGACTTTGATACTCCTACAAATCATAACGAACGTCGCCCCAATCTAAAGAAAGATTTATTGAAAATTGGTGAACAGTTAGGTTTAGTACCATCTGATTTTTATATTGAACGTCCTCCCATTGAATTAAATTGTAATAAAGAAATATTAAAACTAGGAGCATTAATTCGGATAAAAGCACCTAGAAAAATGGGAAAAAAATTATTGTTAAATCGTTTACTAAATTATGCAGAACAGCAAAACAATGAAACAGTGATTCTCAAC